>JAITPV010000038.1 GCA_031289275.1 Tannerella sp. | reverse complement strand
GCGGTGGAATCCATGTAGGCAATCGAACGCTCCGCGTTGCCAAGGCGGGCGTAGTATCTGCTCATCAGGGGATAGAGCTCTGTCAGGCGAGAGTGATGGACGCCGGGTTCGAGAGACCTGTCGATATAGACAAACGTAGTGTCAATCATTTCTTTTACCTTCTTCAGATTTCCCATCGCGAGGTAACATTCGCCCATATTGACGGTAATGCCGGAGGCAAAGCGGAAGTCCCTGTCTGCAAGCGCCACCGGCAGGGCGGCCTGAAACAGGGGCAGGGAGCGTTCGTACTGTCCCCGATCGTTCATCATATCCGCCATATTGCAGATGGCGATGCAGTCGTACATGGGGCGATACTTGACCATGTCCGGACTTTCGAGCATGGAACGGAACCATTTCCCGGCTTCTTCAAAGTCGCCTTTTTCGGCATAATAGATGCCCGGCGTGTTGCGGGCACGCAGGTTGGAGCGATCGGTAAAGCCGGTAACACTGTCGCGGACGGCTTTCTCCAGCAGGGGGATGGCGTGTTCGTAATCGCGGAATTTAAAGTAGGCTTCTCCCAATATGAAATAAACGTTGCCCTTATTGTACTCTTCATCGCTGATAAGCGCCAAGCGGTCTGTCATCCGCTGTGCGAGTAAAAACGCCTGATAGAACTTGGCATGCAGGAATAGACGATAGAATAGGAAATAAGAGGTTCGCATCTCCATATCCGCGTCTTTGCGCTTGCGCAGCCTTGCGCTACCTTCGCCGAGGCCTCGTTTGCTCTTGCGCAGCCTTGCGCTACCTCCGCCGAGGTCTCGTTTGCCCTTGCGCAGTTTGCGCACCCCCGTCCATTCGGATTTGCCATCCGATTTTTTGCGGAACCCAAATCCATCCGCTCCATTCCGCAGGATAGCAAATTCTGCGGGACGAGGAATCGAATTGAAAACAGCCCGATGTATTCGGAGATTTTTGATACGGCCTCGTTGGGTGGAGACGGGTTCACTTAATGAGAATGACTCTCATCGAACGATGAGAGTCATTACTTATGGAGCGATGAGAGACACTCTCATGGAACCGCGGCGCTTTGTGAACTTGCATGGGTTTGTGATTCACCCAATGATTTCGCTCAGTTTCACCGCACGACTTTCGGCAACCGATTTTTTGGCTGCCAATCCGACAGCCACCGATATCAAACCGTCTTCTCCTCCAACGGGCACCGGCTTGTTGTTGATGATGGCGTCGCAAAAGGCTTTCAGCTCGTTGGAATAGGCTTCTATATAGCGATCCATGAAAAAGTTGAGCGGCAATGCGCCGGAAATACCGTCTTCGGTGAAATAGCGATGATTGTCGGGGAAATTATTGTCGGCGGTTACCATTCCTTTCGTGCCGAAAATCTCCAAGCGTTGGTCGTAACCATACACGGCTTTGCGACTGTTGTCGATCACGCCCAATGCGCCGTTGGCAAAGGTCAACGTGATGATGGCTGTGTCCACATCGCCGGCATTACCGATTTCAGGATCAACCAGCACAGCTGCTTTGACATAGACTTCGGTTATTTCGCTACCGACAATATACCGCGCCATATCGAAATCGTGAATGGTCATGTCGAGGAACATGCCTCCGGAAACCGCAATGTATTGGGGTGCAGGGGGCGCAGGGTCGCGGGAAGTAATTTTCAGAATACTCGGATCGCCGATTTTCCCGGCAGCCACCATGTCGTGTACTTTCTTGAAATTCGGGTCGAAACGACGGTTGAAACCGACCATTAACTTTACGCCGGCTTTTTTTACTTCGTCAATCGCGTTTTGAATAACGTCTAAAGACAGATCCACCGGTTTTTCGCAGAAAATGTGTTTGCCGGCTTGGGCTGTTTCCACAATGTACTTGGCGTGGGTATCCGTCGGCGAACAGATCACAACGGCTTGTACTTCCGTATGATGGATGATTTCCTTATAATCGGCGCTCACAAACGGAATGCCGTATTGTTCGGCCAACGATTTTGCGCCTGCGATATTTACATCTGCCAATGCTACTACATCGGCTTCGGGAACACTTTGCACCAAAGTTGCCATATGTACCTTGCCGATACGTCCGGCCCCGATAACTCCTAATTTTAAATTTGCCATACTTGAAATGTTATTTTAATAATTCCCAATTCTTAATTCCTAATTCCCAATTCCTAATTCCTAATTCTTAATTCTTATCCCAGTGTCTCAATAAAATCCCTATTACGCTGTGCGCAAACTTTCGGGTTTCCCATGCCGGGCAAGACATCCTGTTCTACCACAATCCAGTCGTTGTACTGCTGACGATGCAGTTCGGCAACAATGCTTTTGAAATCCACCGCTCCTTTGCCCAATTCGCAAAATACGCCACCATTGACCGATTGGAAGTAGTCCCATCCGAGTTCTTTGGATTTCGCGCCTGCCTTCGGGTCATAATCTTTGAAATGAATATGCCAAATACGTCCTGCATATTTTTTCAAGGCAGCCAGCGGGTCTCCGCCTCCGAACATGTAATGTCCCATGTCCAATACCAATCCTACTAAGTTGGGGTCGGTCAATTGCAGCAAGGTGTCGATTTCTTCCGGTGTTTCGACATATCCGGCGCAATGATGATGGAACACGGTGCGTAATCCGGTTTCTTCTTTTACCCTGCGGGCAATCAGTTCGGCGCCTTCGGCAAAAATTTTCCATTCGTCGGACGATAAACCTAAACCGGGAGTCACCCTTCCGGCGTTTTTTGTTCGTTCGGGAATGCTGCCGTTTTCGTCGGCCAAGACAATAAATGCGTTCGGGAAACCGGCATCAGCCATCAGTTTGGCGGTACGAACAGCTTGTTCGACGCCGGCGGCATGTTTGCTCCGGTCTTTCATCAATACGGGAACAAAAGCGCCCAATAATTGAAAACTGCGTTTGTCCATTTCTGCACGCAAGGCTTTGGGGTCGGTAGGCATAAACCCCCAGTCCCCCAATTCTGTTCCTTCGTAACCGCAAGATTTCATTTCGTCCAATACCTGTTCGTATCCTGCCGCTTCACCTTCGAGTTCGAACTCCAATACGCCCCACGAACAAGGAGCATTTGCTATTTTAATCATAGTATATAATTATTTATTAAGTTAGCTAAAATTTCCGCGACCACTCATCATGCCATCGTTCGATAACAATTTTTGTTTGCGTATAAAATTCCACCGCATGATGCGATTGTGCATGTAAATCGCCGAAGAAGCTGTTTTTCCAACCGCTGAACGGAAAAAACGCCATAGGCGCCGCTACGCCGATGTTGACGCCGATATTTCCTGCCATAACGTCGTGCCGGAATTTGCGGGCAGCCGAACCGCTGCGTGTAAAAATACATGCCGAATTGCCGTATTGACCGCTATTAGCCAACGCTATTGCATCGTCCAATGTATCGGCATACATCAATCCCATCACCGGTCCGAATATTTCGGTTGCGAAAGCGCTGCTTTCCTTTTTTACATTGTCCAGCACAGTGGGTTTAACAAAAAACCCGCCTTCAAAACCTTCAATTTTTGTATTTCGTCCGTCCAACAACAGGTTACCGCCTTCATTCACTCCGGTTTCTATCAACGATTCGATGCGTTCTTTGCTTTCTTTCGTGATTACAGGCCCCATTGCCACATCGGCATTCATCCCGTAACCGGTTGTTTTGGCTTTTGCCGCTTCTACCAATTTATCCTTGAAAACGTTTTTTGCATCGCCTACCATCACAACCAGCGAAGCAGCCAGACAACGTTGTCCGGCACATCCGAATACGCTGTCGGCAATAATTTTGACGGTGGTATCTACATCGGCGTCCGGCATGATGATAACCGGATTTTTTGCGCCGCCTTGTGCCTGAACCCGTTTGCCGTTTGCCGTTCCCCGTTGATAAACGTATTTTGCTACGGCAGTAGAGCCGACAAAACTGATCGCCGATATGGCAGGATGATCCAAAACGGCGTTTACCACCTCTTTGGTTCCGTGCACCATATTGAGTACGCCTTTGGGAAGTCCGGCTTCTTCAATGACTTCGAAGATACGGGTCATTGTCATCGGGACTTTTTCCGAAGGTTTTATGATATAGGTATTTCCGCAGGCAATGGCGTACGGCATAAACCAAAAAGGTATCATAATAGGGAAATTGAAAGGTGCAATGCAAGCACAAATACCCAAGGGTTGACGAATCATAAATTCATCGATTCCGTGTGCTATGTCTTCCGAAAATTCGCTTTGCATCAAAGTCGGAATGCCACAAGCGACTTCGATGTTTTCGACAGCCCGCACTAATTCTGCTTTCGATTCGCCGAAAGTTTTACCGCTTTCATTGGTACAGATTTCTGCAATTTCGTCGGCATGAGCTTCCAAAGCCTGTTTCATGCGAAACAAGTATTGTATCCGTTGCGTTGCCGGCGTATCGCGCCACGTTTTGGCAACCGTTTTTGCTGCTTCCACAGCTTTCTCTATGTCTTCCGGTGTACCGGCAGGAACTTGTTCAATCACTTTTCCCGTTGCCGGATTTTCTACACCGATGGTTGTTTTTTCCGCAGAAGCAACCCATTCTCCGTTGATATAATTCTTTAGCATATTACAAATAATATCTTTGTTTCTTTTTATTTTCTATGTATTTTTGATAAGCTTCCTGTACGGAATCAATTTCCGAAACTTCGGCAATAGGCACTTCCCACCAAGCGAAGTCGGGACCGCATTTATATAAATCGGTATTGACGGTAATCACTGTTGTCCGTGTTTGTTTCCGAGCTTCCAACATGGCGGCTTTCAATGAAGGAATATCGGTAGCTTCGATGACGTAAGCGCCCAGACTTGCTGCATTTTTAGCATAATCAACAGGCAATACATCGCCCGTCAGTTGTCCGGTTTTAGCGTCCCGGTAACGGTACTTCGTTCCGAAACGTTGGCTACCGATAGATTCGGATAAACCGCCGATACTTTGGAATCCGCCGTTATTCAACAGGATAATATTGAATTTAATGCCTTCTTGAATGGAGGTTACGATTTCGCTATTCATCATCAAGTAATTGCCGTCGCCGACCATCACCCAGATTTGCCGGTCGGGAGAAGCCATTGCAGCTCCTAATCCGGCGGCACATTCGTATCCCATTGTCGAATAACCATATTCCAAATGAAAACCTTTCGGATGAACGGTGCGCCACAATTTATGCAAATCGCCGGGAAGACTGCCCGCAGCACACAAAACAATGTCTTGCGGATCGGCTGTTTCATTTACCGTGCCGACAACTTCCAATTGCGATACCGGCAAGTCGCCGCTTACGGCACAAATCTCCGAAACTTGTTTGTCCCATTCCTTGTTTAATTGGGCAACCAAAGTCTGATAGGCGACATCCGTCCGATAATTTTTCAATGCTGTCATCAATTCTTCCATCGTAACCTTAGCATCTCCGGTTACGGCATGAGCGCCTTCTTTGAAAGCGTCAAATTCGGCTACATTGATATTCACAAAACGCACATCGGGGTTTTGAAAAGCTGTTTGGGAAGCCGTTGTAAAATCGCTGTAACGGGTGCCGATACCAATCACTACATCGGCTTCGGAACTTATTTTATTAGCTCCGGGAGTTCCCGTAGCGCCGGTAGCGCCGAGATTCAAGGGATGATTGTAGGGCAATGAGCCCTTCCCTGCAAATGTTTCCGCAACGGGAATACCTGTTGTTTCGGCAAATTTTTTCAATGTTTCGGTAGCTTCGCTGTATATGACGCCGCCTCCGGCAATGATCATCGGCTTTTTAGCCTGACGGATAATGGTTGCGGCTTCTTGCAAAGCGCTGATATCCGGTCGCTGACGAGGAATTTTCCATACCCGTTTTTTGAATAATTCTTCAGGAAAATCGTAAGCCTCAGCTTGGACATCCTGCGGTAAAGCCAACATCACGGCGCCGGTATTGACAGGTGAAGTCAAAACACGCATTACTTCGGGCAAAGAAGTAATCAATTGTTCTGCGCGATTGATGCGATCCCAATAGCGGGTAACAGGTTTGAAACAATCGTTTACGGAAATGTCCTGTGAACGGTCGGATTCCAATTGTTGTAATACGGGCGCTACATTGCGACGCGCAAAAATATCTCCCGAAAGCAACAATACCGGTAATCGGTTGATGGTTGCCATGGCTGCTCCCGTAACCATATTGGTGGCTCCGGGACCAATGGACGAAATACAGGCAAAGGTTCCCATTCTGTTTTTTGCTTTGGCGTAAGCGGCTGCAATGTGTACCGAACCTTGCTCATTTCGGGTAACGATATATTTGAAATCGGGACGTTGTAACAATCCTTGCCCGAATCCGGCAACGATACCATGCCCGAAAATACCCAAAGCGCCGGCAAAAAATTTATGCTCCTTGCCATCGCGCTCTACATACTGATTATTTAAAAATTCAAGGACTGCTTGTCCTACGGTTAATCTTCTTTTCATATTAAAATCCTCCTTTACTTTCAACAAAAGTCATTACTTCGTCATACGTCGGATTGAAATTGGCGCAACCGTGTTTGGTTACCAAAATAGCTCCGCAAGCATTTCCCATCCGGCAGCTTTTATACCAATCCCAACCATTCAGATAGCCGAAGATAAATCCGCCGGCGAATGCGTCTCCGGCGCCTAATACATTTACTACTTCCACAGGGAATCCGGGAACGTCGATCACTTCTCCGTTTTTAAGAAATACAGACGATCCTTTTGCTCCCCTTTTGACAATCAAGGCTTCCAATCCCAAAGCCATAATTTCCTTGATGGCGCTATCCACATTTCCCCTGATTTCCGGTGCGGAAATTTGCTGATTTTTAATTTTGATTTGTTCGGGATCTTTCAGCATGGTAGCCAGAATTTCTTCTTCAGTGCCTAAAGCAAATTTGCAGTAAGGCAAAAATGCGCGGGTCGTTACGCCGAAAGCGCGCGGGTCGTGCCATTGGTCGGCGCGAAAATCGAGGTCTGCAATGATAGGCACATGCTTGCGATTTGCTTCTTCGGCTGCAAAAAACGCTGCCGAACGTGTCGGTTCAATGTTCAGTGCGGTTACCGAAATTTCAAATATCCGGCAATTTCCTATGTTTGCCGCAATGACATCGTCGATGTTGACTTTCGAATCGGCACAGTTATCGCGATAATATACCAAAGGGAAATTATCCGGAGGTTGGATTCCCAATACTACAGCGCTCGTGCGGGCGCCTTTTTTCTTTGGAATAAACTTGGTTTCCACACCTTCTTTTTGCAGAAATGCCAAGAGAAATTCTCCAACTTGGTCTTCTCCTACTGCGCTCAATAATGCGGAGTTAAGACCTAATCGCCGAGCGCCTACGGCAATGTTTAAAGGTGAACCGCCGACAAAAGCGCCAAATTCTTTAATTTCGGTAAATGGAGCTCCTATATTATTGGAGTATAGGTCGATAGAAGACCTTCCATAAGTTATTAAATCGTACATATTTTTTTATTTGTTCATTTCAAGAGTAACTAAAGGCAATCTATCGTCCATTCGTTTCCATGTTCCATAAACCCATTTATGGTCGGGATCGTCAGCGGCTGCCAAACTTTGGTCGCTTCCTGCAAGAAAATTCAGGTAATATACATTGTAGCCCGGTCCGGCAACTACAGGGTGGTGTCCGCGGGGAACGAGCACTGCATCACCGTCGTGCGCTTCGGCAATCTCATCTAATTGCCTGTCTTCGGTATAAACATGCTGAAAAGCAAATCCTTGCGGTTTATCGATTTTGTAAAAATAGATTTCTTCCAGACAAGCTTCTTTCAATTTGCCGTCGGCATCCACTTTGCGTTCATCGTGTTTGTGTGCGGGAAAAGAACTCCAATTTCCTGAAGGTGTATAAACTTCCACACACACCAAACGATGGCAGGCTGATCCCGGAGGTAACATTCTGTTTATCTGGCGACTTGCATTATCTCCGCCTCGCAGTTCGATACCCAAATCCTGAGAAATCCGAGGCGTTACAAATATCGGTTCGAATTGTTTGTCTGTTTTTACCCAACTGCAAGCAATATCTAATATTTCACTGTCTGCCGTCAATGTAAACTCCGTATGAGCAGGTAAATAGAGAGCGTGCGGCAAACCTGAAAAAACATTTTTGCGCCCGTTTACGGTTTTCCATTCTCCTTTGTCGGATGTTACGGAGAAATTGCCACCCAACAGCACAATGCAATATTCGCAATCGCCTGTATTTTCCGTCCATGTTTCTCCTTTATTCATGATACGCGCCAAGAAATTCAAGTATTCCCAACCGGCTTCCTTAGCGGTAAAATTCTGATATAGAGGTTTATCTTCCGCTCTTACCAGAATAGGACAACGTTTGTCAAGTTTCATTATATTCTGTATTATTTTAACTATTTATTATTTTTAGTTTCCTGCATTTTTCATCTACAAAATCTTCTAAAGCATCCATATAGGTTTTTCCTGAAATGACAGGGTCGAATTGGTCCGGATGATCGTGAAAAAATTCACGAGTTACCCGTGTCCATATTAAACGCATATCGGTAGCTATGTTGATTTTACAGACACCGAGACGAAGGGCTGCCATCAATTCGGTCGGATCAACGCCTTTGGCTTCGCTTTTCAGTTGTCCGCCGGTTTGATTGATGCGGTTTATCTCGTTAGCCGGAACAGCTGAAGCGCCATGCAATACCAAAGGATAACCGGCAGGCAAACGATCGCGTATTGTAGCCAGAATGTCCAGCCGCAAACCCCGTCCGCCGGAGAATTTGTAAGCGCCGTGACTGGTTCCGACAGCCACAGCCAAACTATCGCAATGGGTTTTCCCGACAAATTCTTCTACTTGCGCAGGGTCGGTATAAAGCGCTTTGTCGTCGTCAATTTTCAGGTGATCTTCCACGCCGCTCAATACGCCGAGTTCAGCTTCGACCCAAATTCCTTTGTCATGCGCTTTTTCAACAATATTTTTTGTGATTCGTACATTTTCCTCAAACGGCTCGTGCGAAGCATCAATCATAACCGAAGAGTAATCTCCCGAATCAATAGCCGACAAACAATGTTGTTCATTGCCATGATCCAAATGAACGCTGAAAGTTACATCCGGATAGATTTGAGCCGCACCGGCAATTATTCCTTCCAATAATTCGGGCTGTATATAATTGCGGGCTACCGGCGTGATTTGAACAATGACCGGCATCTCTGCCTTTTTTGCTCCTCTGAAAACGCCCAAAACCTGTTCGGCATTGAATACATTAAAAGCTCCAACTCCGTAACGACCGTAAGCATCGGATAATATGTCTTTCTCGTGTATCCGCATTTTTACCAGAAATAAAAATACAGGAATGCCAATAATCCGCAGATGGCAATCGCAATGATGTTGAACGGAAGATTTGTTTTCAATAATCCCGAATCAAAAATAATGGCTTTTTTGTCTGTTGTTGAGTATTTTGCATCGGTAATCAATACCAATCCCAGCAAAATAAAACCGACAACCAAGGTGTAAGCCGAATCCAAAGCAAAACCGGCAAGCGGTTTGACAAAAAGTGTTACGACAATACCTGCCAGTACGGCAATGGCAATGATAAGCCAACCTTTCCTGATATGTTCTTTTTTCTTTTCCTGTGTTTCTTCGGGAGCTGTCGTTTTATTTTTCTTTTCGGTCAAACTCAATCCGACAAATACAACCGTCAGGATGATGAATACGTATCCGATGCGAACGATAAACGGCATATCCGGTACGAATAATTTGAATACAACGGCAACAGGCAGCGTAAGGATAGCCGTCCACAAAGCAGCTTTAGATGTGGCTTGTCGCCAAAACATGCCCAGAAAGAAAATCAAAAAGACGCCCGGATAAATAAATCCGGTATATTCCTGAATAATCGGATAAACTTGGTCTAAAGATGCAAATTTCGGTGCAATTAGCGTCGCGATAAACAAAGCCACAAGCGCTACGGTGCGACCGACTTTTACCAACTGTTTGTCGCTTGCCTGGGGTTTGATATATACTTTGTAAATATCCATTGTAAATATTGTGGATGCGCTGTTGATAATAGAACTCAATGAAGAAACCACAGCAGCGACCAAAGCCGCAAAAGCCAGACCTGTAATGCCCGGAGGCACAATGTTATTGAGCAACCAAGGATAAGCTTCGTCGGATTTTACAATATCTGCGCTTAAAACATAAGCACAAATTCCCGGAATAACCACCAACAGAGGTATCAATAATTTAAGAAATCCGGCAAAAGCCAATCCGTACTGTGCTTCTTTGACGCTTTTGGCGGCTAATCCGCGTTGAATAATGTATTGGTTAAAACCCCAGAAACAAATGTTGGTCAGCCACATGGAACCGATAATTACCGCCACGCCGGGCAAATCGAGAAAAGCGTCTTTTACAGCGCCTTCCGTTCCGTCGGGAATAGAATATAAACCTTTTTCGATAATCATGTGGAAACGTTCCGGCGCTTGTTCGAAAATCTTTTGAAATCCGGCAAATATTCCGTGTCCGTCACCAACGGCTTCCAATGCCAGAAAAGAAGTAACCAAACCGCCTCCAATCAAAAATACTACTTGAACAACATCCGTCCAAGCTACCGCTTTCAATCCGCCGTAAATGGAATACAGGGCTGAAAACAGGGACAATCCGATGATTCCATATAATAAAGGTATGCCTAACACTTTTTCCAAAGCCAAAGCGCCCAGATAACTGACCGAAGTCAGATTAACCAACACATACATCAACAACCAAAATACCGATAAACTGGTGCTGACCTTGCGGTCGTAACGTTGATGCAAGAATTGCGGCATGGTATAAATGCCTGTACGCAGAAAAACCGGCAGGAAAAATTTTGCCACAATCAGCAAAACAGCCGCTGCAACCCATTCATAACAAGCTACAGCCAAACCTATAGCATACCCCGAACCGGACATCGCAATAAAATGTTCGGCAGATATATTCGCTGCAATAAGCGAAGCGCCGATTGCCCACCATGTTAGCGAGCGTCCGGCTAAAAAATAATCGGAAGTCGTTTTCTCTGTTCCTTTTTTTGTTCGTGAAACCCAAAGCCCAAGGCTTGCAATAACCACCGCGTAAACAGCGAAAACGATCCAGTCTAATAGTGAAAAATGATTCATGGTGTTTTTTTGAAAAAATAAAAACCGCGCAAATATACGCTCTTTTCTTATTTCCCGGATGATACTGTTTGTGTTTTATTCTTTTTTAGTGATTTTGCGCCGTGACATAAAAAGAAAAAGGAATGACCATTTAATCTGAGGGAATATTTTTTTGAAAAAAAAGGGGATGTATTTCAAATTGTCGCTGATTAAAAAGCCATTATCTTCCCAAAGTTCCCTTAGTAGCACAGGATCGGGTCTGTTTTCCCCTCGTACCTTATTTTTTGGAACGCAGTACGGCAAAAATCCGTCCAACATCGTCATTGCGAACGCAGTGAAGCAATCGCCTATACAACCGATAGATTCCGTGTATTGGCGACAGCTTCATTCTTCGCAGTGACGGGCGGTTGTAATGAAAAAAGGCGTCTAAGCCCTTATCTTCCCGGGGTTCCCTTAGCGGGCGGCGAAAAAGATTTCTCCGAAAAATTCGGGACAATGATAGTTCGGGCTTGGCAGGTCGATCGGACTCCAGGTGACATAGTGCGGATTTTCCGTTTTGTCGGCGCACTTGTAGAAATTCCCGCGGATCATCTCCGGCAAACGTTCCGGGTGCAGTCCCATCAGGCGGAAAGGGATGGCGACGACCAGTTCCCAGTCATACAGGCCGGGGCGTTCGGCAAAGGCTTCGCTTTGCAAGGTGGTGTAGCGGCGCAGGCTGCGAAACTCGTCCGCCGTCAACGGCGTGTTTACCTGACGCGACTGGTGGCGACAGGCGTAACACGTCCCGATGCAGTTAAACTCGAAATTGATATAGTTCATCTCGTCCGCCTTGCGTACGAAGAACTCCACGCAACTGTCTTCGTGCACAAAGACGCCGTCGCGGTCGGCCAGGGCGCGAACCGACAGTCCGCGGACAAAATAATGGAGATACAACTCCTCCCGTCCGCGGGCAATATCGAAGGCGACAATGGGTTTGTACGGAAATGACTCACGCCAGTTCAACACGTCGATGCTTTCGCGCGTAGCATGCAATTCCATCAGCGCCCGTGCGCCGGACAAATCCAGCCCGTCCAGGGCTGGCAGGTAAGGTACGGTCAATCGTTTCATTTGTATTTTATCTATTATATGTATGTATTTTATATTTCCGGGTAAAAGTACAATTAATCTTTTTATTCCAACGGTTTTTGTGCAAAAAAGTGCAGAAAACAATCGAATGATGAATCAGGAATTGTTTTCTACGATTCGTTCAATGGCATGTTGCATCCCGTCGATTTCGGCCAGTCCCTTGAGACGCCCGTAGAGGGGATAACCGGGATTGGCGGTGCGTGAGAAATCGTCCAGGATGCGTATCCCGTGGTCGGGACGGAAGGGCATGCGTGTATCCTTGCGTCCGGCGCGGAGGCGTGCCGCCTGTTCCTCCAGCAGTATCCGGATGACGGCATACATGTCGACCGTTCCCGACAGGTGGTCGGATTCGCAAAAGCTGTGGCAGGGCAATGCCTCCGTGTTGCGCAGATGTACGAAATGGATGCGCGGCGCCAAGGCCTGCGCCATGGCCGTGAGGTCGTTGTCCGGGCGTGTCGACAGCGAACCGGTACAGAATGTCACGCCATTGGCCGGCGAATCATACTGCGTCGTTATCCGGCGGAAATCGTCGAGCGTGCTTGCAATACGCGGTAATCCCAGCAACGGAAACGGCGGGTCGTCGGCATGGATGCAGAGATTCACGCCCGCTTCTTCGGCCACGGGAAGGACGTCTTTCAGAAAGGCGAAAAGATGTTCCCGCAACGTTTCTTTCCCGATGTGCTTGTAGGTGTCGAGACGGTTCAGGAATTGCTGTTTGTAATCGCCGCCGTCGCCGACGGTTCCGTGAATAAAGGCCTGCGTGACGATGATGATATTGTGCGCCAGTTCTTCCTGTTGCGCTGCGGTCAGGCGTCCGGCAATCTCTTCCGCCCTTTGCCGGATGTCGTCACTGTAACTGTCGGCAGCGCCTTTGCGTTTGAGGATGTGAATGTCAAAGGCGGCAAACGTGGGGTAGTCGAACCGCATCGACTCGCCGCCCCGCTCATTGCGGTAGTGCAGATCGGTACGCGCCCAGTCGAGCACGGGCATGAAATTGTAGCAGACCGTGTCGATGCCACATGCGCCCAAATTACGTAGTGATTGGCGGTAATTTTCCACCAGCCGCGGACAGTCGGCCGAACGGGTCTTGATGCCTTCGGCGACGGGCAGGCTCTCCACGACGCTCCAGTGCATGCCGTGCCGGGCGATTTCGGCCTGAACAGCGCGTATTTCTTCTGTCGGCCACACGTCGCCCGCCGACAGATGATGCAAGGCCGTGACGACGCCCTCTATTCCCATTTGCCGCAGCCAGGCCAGCGGCACGGCGTCGCCCTTTCCGAACCAACGCCAAGTCTTCTCCAGCGCCATCGTTCAAACGCCGCTGAAGGAACTGAATCCACCGTCGACCGGAATAATCGCACCGGTGATGAAACTCGCCTGTTCGGAACAAAGGAAATGCACCAGCCCGTTGAGTTCGCTGATGTCGCCGAAGCGTTTCATGGGCGTACGCGCCAGGATTTTCCGGCTTCGTTCCGTATATGTTCCGTCGGGATTGATGAGCACGGCGCGGTTCTGGTTGCCGATGAAGAAACCGGGCGCAAGGGCGTTCACGCGGATTCGTTCGCTGAACTTCAACGCCATTTCCATGGCCAGCCACTGGGTGAAGATGCTGACGCCGTTCTTCGCCACCGAGTAGCCGGGCACGCGCGTGATGGCCGAATAGCAGGCCATGGAAGCCAGGTTGATGATGCTGCCTTCGCCTTTCTGCGCCATTGCCTTGCCGAACACGAGGCAGGGATAGACCGTGCCGTTCAGGTTCAGCTCCGTCACACGGTTGAAGTCTTCGACTTTCATGTCGAACACGTTCTGGTCTTCTGCCAGCGTCGCGCCCGGCAAATTCCCGCCCGCGGCGTTGATCAGGATGTCGACGCCGTTCCACAGCGTCAACAATTCTTCGCGGGCAGCCTCCAGCTCCGGCATGTCCAGCACATTGCAGCAGATGCCCGTCACCCGTCCGAGGGGTTTCAGTTCATTGACCCTTTTCTCCAGCGCCTCCGGCACAATGTCGAGGATGGCCACTTTCACGCCGTTTTCTACCAAACTTTTCGCAATGCTCCCTCCGAGCACTCCCCCGCCGCCGGTCACAACGGCGACCTTGTCACTTAAATCAATCTTCATACGGATATTATTAAAGTTAAAGATTAAAAAATTTATTTCTCGCAGATTCTCGCAGATTATACTTTACGCGGGATGGTTTTGTGCATGAAACGCCGCAGGTGTTGCCTGTGAACAATCCCCCAATTCGTATGCCAAAAGACTTTTTCCCTACGGGGAGAGACTCTATCCCTATGGGGGAAAACATTTCCCCTATGGAAATGTCAATGCACAAAACCATGCCGTGCACAATACAAATGAATTGGATATTAAAAAATCTGCGTAAATCCGCGTTATCTGCGTCATCTGCGTTCCTTTTTGAATGTTTCATATTTCCCTGCGACATTCGCCTGCTTTGTGTCGCCGGCATGGACGAGCACGCGGTAACGGAGCACGATTGTTTCGCCTTTCTTCAGATGAGTGGCCTGATCGTCCGCCGGCCAGTACATGGGCGTGGGCGAGATAAAGCCATAGTCGCGCGTGAACCAGGGCGACGGAAACCATTTGTTGGACGGGTGTTGCAGGATGGCGATGCCTTCGACGCCGGTTTTCCGCGTTCCGTAGCAGTCGATCCAGGGAGAGGCAACGCCAAACGTGCCCTTTTCACCCTCCTTGCCTTCGGCGTTCACCATGATTCCGCCCTGTTCGACCGACAAGTCCGGATCGACGCGGGCGCTGAACAGCGAGTGATTTGTTTTCGGGATGGTCACATCCGTCAACATCTCCATCTCAATATCAAAATCCAGTTGAAACAGTTCGTTGGACGGCGCCGTGATGGTGATTTTCCGGCGGTCGAGGATGGGTGATTCCGCATCCGGACGCTTCCAGATACATTCGTCTTCGATCACCACGCGCTCGCCTTTCGCTTCCGTGACGCGGGCGCCGATGGAGATGATACGTCCTCGCTCCAGCCCTTCCTGCCAGTAGTTGCCGCCGTTCACGCGGTCGCAGCCGAAGAAGAGCGACGTGTGATGCGGCCAGATACCGTTGCGCATCGACGTCACACTGCCGCCCGATACCGGCCCGTTGAGCGGGAAGAAGTACGGATATTTCTCGTCTTCCTGAAAACGGTAGCTTGTGAAAAACTTGTCACCGATGGTGACATCAATCCGGTTTCCTGTCTTTACGGCCGAAACAACCGGGCTTTCGGCTTTCAACATTCCGCAACTGCATGCAAGCATTGCGATAAAAATACTTTTTTTCATAGGTTCGTTATTATTTGATTTCTACAACCGGAGGATATGCAAAGTCATTCCAGAGCCGGTCGGCTTGTGCGGGCGTCATTTCGCCCTCATACGAGAGCGCCCTGTATCGCAGCACATACTGTTCGCCGGCATTCAGTTGCCAGTCCTTGTTTTTGGTTGGGGCGAAGTTGATAAAGGCGTCGCCCCGTCCGCCATTGGCCTGTTCGTCCCAGATGCGCAACGGCTCGGGCGCGTTGTGGTTCTGCGGATGACCCATGAACAGCAATCCCGAACGGCCTGTTTTCGTCTCTCCGGTGATATAAATCCAGCGGGCGGTCGTGCCGTCTATTTCCTGCCGGGTTTTTCCTTCGGAGGTCATCATTTCGCAGTTTTCCTTTGTCCATTCCGGCGTGGCGCGATAACCGAAACCGGCATAGCGGTAGGCTTCCAGCAGAACGGGTAAAGATGTCGACGGATGCAGATGCGATTCGAAATCCCAGAGGAAAACGCCGGGGATATTCCATGTCTTTACTTTCCAACGCTCCTCCATGATCACCTTTTCGCCCTCCGGCGTAAAGATCACATGATCCAGCGCCGCATCGTAGCCGCTGAAAACCGTTCCCTGCTCCGTGCCTTTGATGGCGCCGGCGCGTACCGTTCCCTGCTTTTCACCCAGGTTCCACAAGTCGTACAATTTGCCGTCATACACGACGTGCGTCCAGGGATTCCATATTCCGAAATGATGGTAATGGTCTTTCGGCTGGATGTTCGTCAGGACGTTTCCCGCAGGCGACCACGCGGGATGAATAAATCCGCTGCGCCTGAACGCGGCGTCCACACCGGTCGGCGGTTCCATGTACGCATAGTTGTACTGCAATACCGGTTTACCGTCTTTTTTCAGAATCAGCGCCTTCTGCGTATCTTCTACCTGCATGGCGCCTTTCCGGGCCGATTGTTTTTTCTCCGGTTCGGCAATGAATGTACGGACGTCTCCGGCTTTCGTCCTCCCGGTCAGTATCCAGTACAGGATGGTTTTATCTCCTGTCGTCACTGTCTGGCTGGGGACTTGCACTCTTTTCTTTCCTGTCCGTTCGCTCAACTTCCAGTCCGAAGCGTCCTTCGCGGAAGGAATCTCCGCCGAAACCACGCAGTCTTGCCGGTCGAAGGCTCCGGCTTGCACCGTAAAGCTGATTTCGCCTTCTTTACTCGACAGACCGGGTATCAAAAAGAAAAACAGAAGGCATGTAATCGTTATTTTCATATATTACTTATTTCAGAACTGGTACGGCGGCCGGTGCGGACGCGCGACCATAGCGTTGGCTTCGTCATCGTTTTTAAAGCGTTCCAGCGTGGGATCCCAGTAAAGGCGACGGTTCAGTTTCATGGCGATGTATTGCAGCAGGCAGGCCGTGCAGGAGCGGTGCGCCACCTCTGCCGGAGTAATGTTTATCTTTCCGGTGCGTATGCTTTCCAGCCAATTACCATGATGGTCGGTACTCACATATAAACGTATCGCATCTTCTGATAGCGGCGACAGGATTTTAGGGTCGGATGCTTGAAGCGCTTGCGACTTGGTACTGATAGGTTCGTTTGGTGATGCGGCATACGCTCCGCGGCTGACAAACAGCCAACCATCCGTGCCGGTAAAGAGGACGCCGTTCGGCTTCTCGGCGCTTTGTTCTGTTCCGCGGACAATGACACCGTTGTCGTACAGCATTTCCGTTTCGTACTGTCCGTGCACGTCCCACAGTCCCGAACCGGGCGCAGGATATTCCGCCTTGCCCGCTATTTCCACCGGGCCGCTATATTCCTTGTCCATTGCCCAGTGCGCAATGTCGAAGTGGTGCGCCCCCCATCCCGTGATCATCCCGGCGCCGAATTGCTCGCAACGCAACCAGCCCGGCCGGTCGTAGCCTTTTTGCGGATGTACGCGGTCAACCGTGTAAGGTACATAAGGCGTCTGTCCAAGCCACATATCGTAATTAAAACCTTTGGGAACAGGCATCTCTTCCGGGTTACCACCGGCGGGATCGCCCGGCAACCGTATTTCAACTTCCTTCAACTGCCCGATGCGTCCGTTGCGCACTAATTCGCAGGCCACGCGGAACTGCTCCATCGAACGCTGCTGGCTTCCGATCTGCAATATCTTGCCGCTTGCGTTCACAGCGTCGCTCATCTTGCGTCCTTCTTCGATGGTCAGAGAGGTGGGTTTTTGCAGGTATACGTGTTTGCCCGCCCGAACAGCGTCGATGGCATTTTTGGCATGCCAATGGTCCGGCGTGCTGATTAATACGGCATCCACATCCTTGTTGGCCAGCAAATCCCGATAATCCGCGTAAGTCGTAACGCCGGAATA
>JAITPV010000011.1 GCA_031289275.1 Tannerella sp. | reverse complement strand
CTCATATTCTGCGGTTGATTCAATTCAAACTGAAAATGAAAACTGCCGTCCTTTTCTATGGGCGTCTTGATGATGTAATTTTCGTCCGCAACACTGGGAATCAGCAAACGCAATTCCTTTTCGTTGGGATAGACATTGCGGTTGATGATATTTCCCGTTATATTCACTATATTAGGATTGTCATCTCCGTCGTTTTTCGCACTGTCGCATTGCAGCAAAAGACATATGGAAAGAAGCGCCTGTAAAAAGAGAGAAGTTTTTGCTTTCATAAGTTCAAGAATTTTAGATTGATTATCCGCGCTAAAGATACGCATTATTAAATTGATTCAATGATTCAAAAGATTCAATGTAATCATAACTCTTAACTCTTAATTCTTAACTCTTAATTTTCAATTCATTTCCATGCAGGTGGTAGACTTCGCCGCTTTCGGGGCATGTGGCCACGCCTTCGCGGTCAAAATCCAGGCGATGCCCGTACCGGCTCACCCATCCGGTCTGACGGGCGGGATTGCCCACGACCAGCGCATACGGCCGGACATCTTTTGTCACTACCGCGCCGGCGCCGACCATTGCATACGCGCCGATACGGTAGCCGCAGAGGATCGTCGCATTGGCGCCGATCGTTGCGCCCCTTTCCACATGGGTCGGACGGAACTGGTCTTTCCGGGGCAGGGCGCTGCGGGGATTGATTACGTTGGTAAACACGCATCCCGGCCCCAGGAAGACGTCGTCTTCGCACGTCACGCCCGTATAGACCGACACATTATTCTGTACTTTCACCCCGTTTCCCAGGACGACGCCCGGCGACACGACCACGTTCTGCCCGATCGTACAGGAGCGCCCGATGCGGCATCCCGTCATCAGGTGCGAAAAATGCCATATACACGTGCCTTCGCCAATCACACACCCGTCGTCAATCACGGCTGTTTCATGCGCTTGATAAGTTGCCTTCATCGTCATCATTTATTTATAGATTAAAAAAAGCGCCGGCTTTTTGGATAAATCGGGAATCTTACCCGCCCACTCCTTCACCGGACGGGTATGAATCATTTCGTCCTCGCACGTGATATGTGCCGCGATACATAATTTCGTGCCGGCGTTGCAAATACGAACGAGATCTTCCGCCAGTTTATTGTTCCGGTAAGGCGTTTCGATAAAGAGTTGCGTCTGGTTTTCGGAATAGATACGGGATTCCAGGGCTTTGATCCGTTCGGCGCGGGCGGATGCGTCGATGGGGAGATAGCCGTGAAAAGCAAAATTCTGTCCGTTGAACCCCGAAGCCATCAGAGCCATCAAAATGGACGACGGGCCGACCAGCGGCGTCACCCGGTAGTTTTTCCGCTGAGCGATGGCTACCACATCGGCTCCGGGATCGGCGATGGCCGGACAGCCGGCTTCGGAAAGCACACCCACGGACTCGCCCCGGCTCAACGGCTCCAGATAGTCCGCAATCTGTCCGGGCAACGTATGCTTGTTCAGTTCGTAAAACCGAAGTTCGTCGATCACAATCGAGGGATCGGTTTTTTTCAGGAAACGACGGGCGCTCCGCACATTTTCCACAATGAAATGCTTGATCCGGAGAATGACTTCGCGGTTGTATTCGGGTAACACCTTCCGGTGATCCGTCTCACCCAATGTGACGGGTATCAGAAAAAGAGCCGGCTGCATATAATTCTTTTCGGCAAAAGTACTACTTTTGTCACAATAATTCAATGATACAAAGATTCAATTCATAATTTACGATGTTTCTTCCCTCCGATTTTACGACCCGCATGAGCCTGTGGATGGGTGATTATGCGTTACTGGAAACGGCTTTGCAGCAGGAAGCGCCCGTCAGCATACGCCTGCATCCGGACAAAGGGGCGACGGCGCAGCCCCGATACGAAAAGGTGCCGTGGTGCGACACGGGCTATTATCTTCCCGAACGGCCGGCGTTTACGTTCGACCCGCTGTTTCATGCCGGCGCCTATTACGTGCAGGAAGCGGCGTCCATGTTTCTGGAGCAAGCCGTGAAGCAATATGTTTCTTCACCCTGTCTGTGTCTGGATTTATGCGCGGCGCCGGGTGGAAAGGCGACGCACCTGTTGCGCCTGCTGCCGGACGGAAGCCTGCTGGTGGCCAACGAAGTCGTTCGCAGCCGGTGTGCCGTGCTGGCGGAAAATACCGCCAAATGGGGAGCGCCGCATGTGGTTGTAACGAACAACGGGGCGGAAGCCTTCGGACGACTGGGGCAGGTGTTTGACCTCGTGGTGGTCGACGCTCCCTGTTCGGGCGAGGGCATGTTTCGCAAGGACGTCGCCAGCCGCGAGGAATGGAGCGTGGCCGGCGTGCATCACTGCGCCGCCCGCCAGCGCCGCATCCTGCACGACGTATGGGATGCGCTTAAACCCGGAGGGATATGTATTTACAGCACTTGTACGTTCAACCGCGAAGAGAATGAGGAGAACATCCGTTACTTTGCCGAGACGCTGCCGGCGGAAGTCCTGCCGGTATCCGTCGGGCGGGACTGGGGCGTGAGTTGCGGAGGCGACGGTACGTATCCGTCGTATCGCTTTTTCCCGCATAAAACCAGGGGCGAAGGTTTCTTTCTGGCCGTCCTGCGCAAGACGGAAGGGCATGAACAACGGCTTCGGAGAAAGGTCAAAAACCGGCTTCCGGCAAGTCGTCGCCCGTTGGGGGTGGAGGAATGGCTCACGGGGAAAGAGCCGTTTCATTTCGACGTGAAAGGCACGGATGTCCGGGCGATACCGGCCTCGTGCGGCGAGATGTACGAATGGCTTGCGGAGCGTTTGCACATCGTGTCGGCGGGCGTGCAGGTGGGCGTTTTGAAGGGGAAAGAGGTGTTGCCTTCTGCGGCGTTGGCTTTGAGCGTCGCCTTCCGGAGGGAGGCCTTCCCCGTCGTTGAACTAAGCTGGCCGGACGCTGTCGGGTATCTGCAAAAGAAAGCCCTGATCCTGCCGGACGACACACCCAAAGGATGTGTGGCGGTGACTTACCGGCACATTCCGCTGGGCTTTGTGAAGCATGTCGGCAGCCGCGCCAACAATCTCTATCCCCAGGAATGGCGTATTCTCAACCAACACCTTCCGGAACGTGCACCGGGCGTTGTTTGATGATTATACTGTGCACGGGATCCCTTATTTTCCCAAGGCGCCCTTAGGGTTTGTGAGGAAATAACATGACTAAATAATAAAGAAAATAATGTTTGCGACCGAATGTTCTGTACAAGTAATCGGAATGAAAACGAAAAAAAAATGATTATCACGAACTGAAATCTGCCCATTATTCCATTTCAGGCAGTACTTTTGCATAACTAAAAAATATACATGTATGAATAATTTTATTTTTCAAAATCCCGTGAAGTTAATCATGGGTAAAGGAATGATTGCCAAACTGGCGGAAGAGATTCCTGCCGGAAAACGGGTACTGCTCACTTTTGGCGGAGGGAGCGTAAGGAAAAACGGGATCTATGATCAGGTGGTGCACGCGCTGAAAGGCTATTATACGGTAGAGTTCTGGGGCATCGAACCCAATCCGTCGGTAGAGACGTTGCGGAAGGCGATTGCGCTGGGTAAGGCGGAAAAGGTGGATTTCGTGGTTGCCGTGGGCGGCGGTTCCGTGGCAGACGGCTCCAAGTTGGTGGCGGCAGGCATTTTGTATGACGGCGACGCCTGGGAACTGGTAAAAAGCAACAAACCTCTGCCGAGCGGTATTCCGCTGGCCACGGTTGTCACGCTGCCGGCCACCGGGACGGAGATGAACCGCAATGCCGTAATCTCACGTTACGAAACAAAGGAAAAATACGGTATTACGACGGATTATCCCGTGTTTTCCATCCTCGACCCGGAAGCGACGTTCACACTGCCCGCCAATCAGGTGGCAAACGGGATTGTCGATACCTTTGTCCATGTAATGGAACAGTATCTGACAACGCCTGCCGTCTCGCGTCCGATGGACAGATGGTCGGAAGGTATTTTACTGACGCTGGTCGAAATTGCCCCGAAAATACAGGCCAATCAGCAGGATTACCACCTGATGGCCGATTTCATGCTTTCGGCGACGCTGGGACTGAACGGATTCCTGGGACTGGGCGGCGTGCCGCAGGATTGGGCGACGCACATGATCGGTCATGAACTGACGGCGTTGCATGGTCTTGCACACGGTCATACGCTGGCGATTGTGCTGCCGGGAACAATGAATGTACTGCGAGGAAGCAAAGGCGACAAGATCCTTCAGTACGGCGAGCGGGTATGGGATATTACGGATGGCCGTCGCGACGAACGGATCGACCAGGCCATTGCCTGGACGGAGGATTTTTTCCGTTCGCTGAAGATGACTACCCGCCTGAGTGCAGAAGGCATCGGCAATGATACGATCGACGAAATCGAACGCCGTTTCAATGAACGGGGCGTCGCTTTCGGCGAAAACGGCGAGGTGAACGGCGCCGTAGCCAAGCGTATCCTGCAAGACCGGATATAAGTCTGAATTGAGAATTGAGAATTGAGAATGATGAGATGACTGCCGATATTCTTCGTCGTGTTGGGATTGATGCCTTTTCTCAACACAACGGCCGTCACTGCTTCGTACCTATCAATGACGACCGTTGTAAAGGGAACGGAACTTCGACCCGGCGGGGTCGTGAAGGATGAGAGGGCGGCTTTCATTACCCACATCTTACCCACATCCTATCCCTACATCCATCCTAACCCCCAATGAAGCGTAGCGATTGGGGGATAAGCGATCATCCATACATACTACAACCTGAAAGGTTGAATAATTCTGCTCTTTTTTATTCAACCCTTACGGGTTGTAAGTGAGAGTACTATCTT
>JAITPV010000204.1 GCA_031289275.1 Tannerella sp. | reverse complement strand
GCATTGACCCGCTGTTTGCAAGTCCTCTTGCGCCAGGCTTAAACACCGGCGGCGACTACAGTCTGCAAGTATCCAGCCCCGCCATCGGCGCAGGCAACAACCCCGACTACACGGGAGGCCTTCCGGCGTTGGCTACGGCTACGGATTTGGCCGGCAACCCGCGTCTTTTCGGGTGCAAACATCGACATGGGGGCGTATGAAGTGTTCTTCTATCATGCGACCTTCCACTTCGGGTTCCCGCGTCCCGATTCGACCGCCTACGTCGTGCCTTCCGGCAGTCTGACCGAACCCTCGCCCGACAGCACGGGCTATACCTTCGGCGGATGGTATGCCGATGCCCTTTATGCAACCCTGTTTGACTTCACCAACGCCCTCACGCAGGACACCGCGGTTTATGCCAAATGGACGCTCAACAATTACACCGTCGACTTCGAGCGCGAGTCCGGCCTTATCTACGAGACGCAACCGGTGAACCACGGCAACCTCGCAACGGAACCATCTGCCCCCGACAGCATAGGTTACACCTTCGGCGGCTGGTACGCCGACACCGTCCGGACGACGCCGTTCGACTTCGCCGGCAGCATCACGCGCGACAGCACGCTCCATGCCAAATGGACGCTCATCCCACCCCCGACGCTGGAGGTCTGTGGCCTTCCGCTGCCGCCCGTCGAAGGCGCAGGCACGACGGTCAATCCTTTCACAGCCGGCGTCACCCTTCCCATTTACACGGAGAAACTGACGCCCGAGGACATCTACACCGGCGACGATGCCGACATCATAACATTTTACACCGACCCCGGCTGCACACAGCCCGTGCGTGCCGTCGACCTCTATCAGGGCGAAACGGTGACGGTCTATATCGCGGTAAAGGTCGGCAACATGACGTTCTACTATGCCATAGACGTCACCCGTTTGTCGGAGTTTACACCCCTGATCCGTCGCAACGTCACGCTGCCGCTCATTGACGGCGTCGTGACCGACCCGCCCGCGGGCCTCCACCAGGTCATCAGCGGTCGCGACTTCGTGTTCACGCTCACGTCAACCGGCGTCGGGTTGTACAGCAATACCTCGCCCCTCGTCCGCACCGGTCGCGACAACCTGTCGGACGACGTGCTCATAACACCCACCACCGCCGCCGGCACATACACCGTCCGCATCCGCGCCGTCCGCAGCGACATCACGCTGAGCATCGACCTGATGACGGCCAACACGGACGTTGCCACGGCGAAAGTCCGGAGCTACGGACATACATTATATATATCCGCCACGGGCGACGGCACGGCACGTATCTACGGCCTGACGGGACAGCTGATAAAAGCCCTCCCGCACACGGCGAGCGAGACCGCGCAGACCACACTGCCGCGCGGGGTGTATATCGTAGTCGTGAACGGACGGACGTATAAGGTAATCATTGAATAGTGTCTGAACCTTGATTCTCCTGATGAAAGGATTCTCAGGATTGTATTCATCAAGCAAATCCTTTCATCAGGTAAATCATGGTTCAGACAGAAATGCTGGAATCATTGAATTTTTGAATCTTTGAATTTTTGAATCCTTGAATCCTTTCATCAGGCAAATCAAGGTTCGGACAATGAGCAGGAGGCACGGGGATGTATTTCTTCGTGCCTCCGTTGCGTTATCGCTCTTTTTTACCCCTGAATCCCCTGCCCCTAAATTCCCTAAATGGGACTTCGCCGAACGGGGGCACGGACGGCGGAAATCCGTCCAGCCTCGTCATTGCGAACGCAGTGAAGCAATCGCCCATACAACTGATAAACTTGGTATATTGGCGACCGCTTCGTATCTCGCAGTGACGACAGTTGTGTTGAGAAAATACAGTGATGGAATCGGGAATCTTCAGGACGTTTTTGTTTATTTAACGTCATGACAAGTTGACTTTATGCAGTAATTTACTTACTTTGCCGGCAAACAATAATATTTAGATAACCCTATTAAATTTATTCAAATGCAAAGAACAATCCTTACTTATCCCTTTCGTCTTATGCTTTTCTCTTTTTTTCTGCTAAGCTGTTTTGCCTGCCGGAATACAGAGAAAAAAACAAATGAAGACAGAATAACTGTTTTTGAGCAACTCTCAGCACAGTTTGCCGCTCCATCCAAAGAGTTTAGAACGGCTCCACTCTGGGTGTGGAACACCCGGATCACGCGCGAACTCATCGACAGCAGTCTCGGTGAATTAAAAAAACAAGGCTTCGGCGGCGTATTCGTTCATCCCCGCCCCGGATTAATTACAGAATACCTTTCGGACGAATGGTTTGACTTGTTCCGCTATGCGGTTGAGGTGGGGAAAAAATCGGACATGAATGTCTGGATTTATGACGAGAACTCCTATCCAAGCGGCTTTGCCGGCGGCCATGTCCCGGCGCAGATGCCGGAAAGTTATAATCAGGGCAAAAGCCTTTTGTTGGAAAAATACGAAGTCTTTCCCGACACCGTGCCGGACGTATTCCTTTGTTTTAAAAAAGAAAACGATACCTTCCGCAATATCACCGCCGACCTGAAAGAAGAACTCGGACGGAAAGGAAATTACTACTTCCTCCAAAAAGGATATGACAACCCGTCGGCCTGGTATGGAGGTTATTCCTATGTCGATTTGTTATACCCCGGCGTAACGGACAAATTCATTGAAATTACGATGGACAGCTATAAACGCGCCCTGGGTGATGACTTTGGAAAAGCCGTTCCCGGCTGGTTTACCGACGAACCCAATATCAGTCCTCCCGGAGGTATTCGCTGGACGCCCGATCTGCCGGACGTTTTCCGTGCCAAATGGGGATATGATTTGATAGAAAACCTGCCCTCCCTGTTTGAAGAAACAGGTAATTGGAAACAGGTACGTCATAACTATACGCAAACGTTGCTGCAACTCTTCATCGACCGTTGGGCGAAACCCTGCTATGAATATTGCGAAGCCAACAACCTGAAATTTACCGGCCATTATTGGGAGCATGGCTGGCCGAACGTAGCCGACGGGGGCGACAACATGGCCATGTATGCCTGGCATCAAATGCCGGCGATAGATATGCTGTTCAACCAGTACGACGACGTTTCGCCGCAGGGACAATTCGGTAACATCCGCGCGGTGAAGGAACTCGGCAGCGTAGCCAATCAATTCGGGTATCAGCGTACCCTGAGCGAGACCTACGGCGGTGGCGGATGGGAAGAATCCTTCAAGGATTTCAAACGTTTGGGCGACTGGGAATATGCCCTGGGCGTCAATTTCATGAACCAGCACCTGTCGCACCTGAGCATTGCCGGAGCGCGGAAATATGATTATCCGCCTACCTTTTCCATCCATTCGCCCTGGTGGACATACTATGAAACATTAAACCTGCACTTTGCCCGGCTTTCTTTAGCCCTGTCGGCCGGCGAACAAATCAATGATATTTTGCTGCTCGAACCGACCACTTCCCTCTGGCTCTATTACGCTTATCGTTACAGTAATGATAAATACATGGAAACAGGCCGGACATTCCAGCAATTCGTCACCGCCTTTGAAAAAGCGCAAATAGAATATGATCTGGCATCGGAAAATATTATCAAAGACCGGGGAAAAGTGGATGGCAACCGTTTCATTATCGGTCAACGCGCTTATTCAAAAGTTGTCATACCGCCGATGACCGAGAATATAGACGCGCCAACCTTTGCGCTCTTAAAGGCCTTTGCCGACAACGGCGGCACAATCTTTACCTATGCGATCCCCACATACGTAGACGGCGCCCTCAACGACGACCTGAAGTTGTTTTTTACGGAAAATAAAAACGTAACCGTCTTGCCGGATGCTTCTGCGCCGGATATGACGCCTTACCGTTCCGGCGAAATACAATTCAATATTACCTCCGGCAGCGATTTATATCACCATCAACGAATCATGAAAGACGGCCGGATATTGTTTCTGGCCAATGCCAGCCTGACCGAACCGGCCCGGGGAACGATCCTGCTAAAAGGCAAAGATGCGGTGGAATTAAATACCCTGACCGGTCAAATCGCAGACTATCCGGAAACCGAGAAGGATAATCAAATCGAAATAAGTTATCAACTTCCACCCGCCGGCAGCCTGCTCTTGTACGTATGTAATAAAAAACAGCGCGGATATACCCTTTCCGAACATGTAACCGACGATGTGATCGTCGATTCCCCAGAAGACGTGGTTATTCATCCCGAATCGGAGAACGTATTAACCATTGATTTTTGCGATTTGCAACTCGGCAAAACCACTCATCGGGATTTACACGTCTTCGATGCGGCCGACAAAGTCTTCAAGGCGCATGAATTTAAAGATGGTAACCCGTGGAATACCTCCGTGCAATATAAAAACAGCACCGTTAGTCGCGACACGTTTACCGCCGGAGGATTCACGGCATCCTATAAATTTGTTATCGGCGAAACATTCGATGTCTCCGGCATAAAGGCCGTCGTCGAACGTCCGGAACTGTATACCATTCGCATCAACGACCACCCCGTCACGCCCGAAGCCGGCCAATGGTGGTTAGACCCGGATATGGGCGTATGCAAGATCGGCGATTATGTGAACAAAGGCGAAAACACATTATCCATCACCGTATCTCCGATGAAAATCCTGGCCGAGATAGAACCGGTATACATTCTTGGACACTTCGGCGTGGCGCCGGCGGCAAAAGGGTGGGAAATTACAGCTCCTGCGGCAACCTTCACCCTGGGCGACTGGAAATCACAGGGCATGCCATTTTATGCAGGTATCGTATCTTATCAAAAGACGTACCAAATCACGGATCTGCGACCTCATTATAGCATCCGCCTGAACCAATGGAACGGAACGGTCTGTGAAGTGACGATCAACGGACAATCGGCAGGCATCATCCTGGCCGATCCTTATTCTATGGACATATCCGGTTTCATCAAGCAGGGAAAAAATGACGTAGAGGTAAAAGTCGTAGGAAGTAATAAGAACCTGTTAGGCCCGTTCCATAACCAACCGGCTCCTGGATTAGTCAGTCCCTGGCATTTCAGGAACGTTAAAGCCCAGCCCCCCGGCAACGAATATCAACAGTTGGAGTATGGTTTGATGACCGACTTTGATTTGACTGTGTCGGAATGAAATAAAGAAATAAATAGACAGGGAGAAAAGCCAAAGGTGCAAAGCAGAAACAACTTTGACCTTTGGCTTTACATCATTGTACGATACGCGGCTTCATTTTGCATTTTCATCACAGTGAATGTTATAGTAGCACAGAAGCAGATATGTCTCCCCCTCCTTATTCCTTATTTATGCCCCCTGAAAGCGCCTCCGCCAGGGAGGCATAATAAATACTCCTTTGTGTGAAAATCATACAAATTCATGTCGGTGGCAATGATATTTCATATATTGTAGTTATCTTTACAAATTCAAATTGCGTATTGAGCGCCTAATAACATAGGAATGTGCAATGTGCAATCCATTTACCCGAAAAAAGTAAAAATAATATATAATGACTAACAAATGGAATATTCGACCCCACACGGAAGAAGATGTACGCCGGGCAAACCTGTTGGCTACGGAATTAGGAATCAATCCTGTAATCTGTTTCCTTTTGGTGCAACGCGGCATTACTTCGGTTACAGATACGAAAAAATTCTTCAATCCGAATCTGAATGATTTGCATGATCCTTTCTTGATGCCGGATATGTACAAGGCTGTAAAGAGACTGAACAAAGCATTGGGAAACAAGGAAAAGATTTTAATTTATGGGGATTATGATGTGGACGGCACAACTGCCGTATCATTAGTGTACAAGTTCCTGCGTCCGTATTCGTCCACACTGGATTTTTACATTCCGGATCGTTACGACGAAGGATATGGAATTTCATTCAAAGGAGTTGATTATGCCGACAAGAATGGCGTCAGTTTGATTATTGCCCTGGATTGCGGCATCAAAGCAATCGATAAAGTCAAATATGCCAATGAAAAAGGCATTGATTTCATCATCTGCGACCATCACATGCCGGATGACGAACTGCCGGACGCCGTGGCTGTGCTCGACGCCAAACGTATCGACTCGGAGTATCCCTACGAACACCTTTCCGGATGCGGCGTAGGCTTCAAGTTCATGCAAGCCTTTGCGAAAAGCAATGACATTCCTTTTTCCGAACTTGAGAGTCTGCTGGAACTGACGGCTGTCAGCATTGCCTCCGACATTGTCCCCATTACCGGCGAAAACCGGATTCTTGCCTACTATGGATTGAAGCAACTTAACTGTAATCCGAGCCTGGGGCTTAAAGGGATTATCAATATTTGCGGGCTGGCCGGAAAAGAAATCACCATCAGCGACATTGTCTTCAAGATCGGCCCGCGCATCAACGCTTCCGGACGGATGGAGAACGGAAAAGAAGCCGTCGAACTGCTGTTGGCAAAAGATATGAAAATCGCCCGCGAAAAAAGTGAAACCATCAACCAGTACAACGAAGACCGGCGAGAATTGGACAAGAGAATCACGGACGAAGCGAATGCCATCATCAATGAAATCAAAAACATTGAAAACCAGAAAGGCATTGTCGTATACAATCCCGACTGGCACAAGGGTGTGATTGGAATTGTAGCTTCGCGTCTGACGGAGAAATATTATCGTCCGGCAATCGTGCTCACCAAATCGTCCTCGTCCGAACTGATCACCGGTTCCGCCCGCTCAATAGCAGGTTTCGACATGTACAAAGCCATCGAAGGTTGCCGCGACTTGCTGGAAAACTTCGGAGGACATACCTATGCCGCCGGCCTTTCCCTGCACGAAGAGAACCTGGATCTGTTTATCCGGCGGTTTATCCAACTGGCCGATAATGAAATCAAACCCGAACAAATGACACCGCAAATCGAGATTGATGCCATTATCGACCTCAAAAATGTCAATGCCTCCTTCATGAACGAACTGAAAATGATGAGTCCGTCCGGGCCGGAGAATGAAAAACCGGTTTTTTGCTCGCGCCGTGTGCATGATTACGGCACCAGCAGGCTGGTCGGAAAGGATATGGAACACCTGAAACTGGAAGTCGTCGACGGCTACGGCGGAGGGCCTGTACACGGGATTGCATTCGGTATGCACAAACACAGCAGTTACATCAAAGCAATGAAGCCCTTCGACCTCTGTTATACCATTGAAGAAAATACCTACAATGGGAATACGACGGTTCAATTAATGGTAAAAGACATCAAGCCTTCGGATGCCTGATTGAACAGAGGGTTGAGGCTGTAATTTCCAAATCATCATTGACCGATGCCATCTCAGGACTCACTTTTGCTTCTTGACACGTTACGGAAATACTGGGGGTACACATCTTTTCGCCCGTTGCAGGAAGACATTATCCATTCCGTTTGCGCCGGAAAGGATACGCTCGGACTGATGCCGACCGGCGGGGGAAAGTCCCTGACCTTCCAGGTGCCGACAATGACGATGCCCGGCATTTGCTTAGTCATTACGCCGTTGATCTCGTTGATGAAAGACCAGGTGGACAACCTCAAGGTGCGGGGTATCAAAGCCACGACCGTATACTCCGGCATGACCCGTGACGAAATCAGCACCCAGCTGGATAACTGCATCTTCGGAAATTATAAATTCCTGTATATCTCTCCGGAACGTTTGAACTCCGAATTGTTTCTCGGCAAACTGCAGGCCATGAACGTGTCGCTGCTGGTTGTGGACGAAAGCCATTGCATCTCGCAATGGGGCTATGATTTTCGTCCGTCGTATCTGAATATCGCGACGATCCGTGCCAAACTCCCCGGCATCCCCGTGTTGGCGCTTACGGCTACGGCTACGGTCGAAGTGATCGGGGATATTCAGGAAAGACTGCTTTTCAAGGAAAAGAATGTCTTCCGGAAAAGTTTTGCACGCAAGAATCTGTCTTACATCGTCCGTCATGCGGAAGACAAGCAGCAGGCGCTGATTTACCTGTTGAGCAAAGTGCCGGGAACGGCCATCGTCTATGTGCGCAACCGCAAACAGACACAGGAAATCGCGACGGTCTTGCAGCAGGCCGGTATCTCCGCCCATTTCTTCCATGCCGGGCTGAACCGGGAGACGAAGATCGAACGGCAGAACCGGTGGAAGAATAATACGTGCCGTGTCATGGTGGCTACCAACGCCTTTGGCATGGGAATCGACAAGCCGGACGTGCGGCTGGTCGTACACATGGATTTGCCGCCGTCGCTCGAAGAATACTTCCAGGAGGCCGGACGCGCCGGACGGGACGAACAGCAGGCCTATGCCGTAGCGCTATGCGCGGCCATCGAAAATACGAAACTGAAAAAACGGATTACGGACGAATATCCCGACAAGTCCTTTATCCTGCGCGTGTACGATTCGCTGGGCAATTACTTCCGGATCGCGGCGGGCTTCGGATTCTTCACGACCCACGACTTCGCGCTTTCCGATTTCTGCTCCGCCTACAAGTTCTCGCCTTTTCAGACGCATCATGCCCTCCGGATCCTGGAATTATCCGGATATATCGAATATGTGGAAGACCCGGACAATGCTTCACGGCTGATGTTTCTGGTCAACCGCGACGACCTTTACCACACGCTCCATCAAGACCCCGTCACGGACGAAATCATACAGGTTATTCTACGTTCCTATACCGGCGTATTTGCCGAATATGTCTTTATCGACGAAACCCGGATCGCCCAACGTGCAAAAACAACGTCGCAGGAAGTATACGACCGGCTGATACATCTTTCCAAATTCCGGGTCATCAATTACATCCCCCGCAAGAAAATGCCGCAAATCACATTTGTCCGGACGCGCGAAGAGCCTAAATACGTCGTCATTCCCCGCTACGCCTACGAAGACCGGAAAGAACGCGACCGGAAACGCATTGATAAAGTGCTGGAATATATCAATACGGAACATCTATGCCGGACGCGCCTGTTGCTCCACTACTTCGGCGAAACAAACACGACGGATTGCAGAACCTGTGATGTTTGCCTGAAAAAGACGCGATGCGGCTTGAGGCACTGGGAAGTTAACACCGTGCGCGAAACGCTGATCCGCATCTTGACGGAACATGCGCAGGACGTCCGCCTCATCGCCGAAGCATTACCTTTGGCGAAGGAAAAAAACCTGCATGCCCTCCGGTTTTTACTTGAGAACGACAAACGCTTCCATCTCGAAGACGAACAACTCTCTTTCAGGAGCGGAGAATAGATCATTCTCATAATGGAAAGTTGTAAAGGCTTCACAACCTTCCATTCTCTTTGCATTTTTGAATCATTGAATCATTGAATCTTTGAATTTATATCCTATCTTTGAGCCACAATTAAATAGTAAATAGAGATGAAGAAAACAATTTTTATGATCGGATTATTCCTGATAGCAGGAAATGGTTTCGCGCAGTGGAAACCGGCGGGAGACAAAATTAAAACCGCGTGGGCGGATAAAATCGACCCGCAAAACGTATGGCCGGAATATCCCCGTCCTGTCATGGAACGCTCGGACTGGCAAAACCTGAACGGGCTTTGGGAGTATGCCATTTTGCCGGCCGGAAAAACAGAACCCGGCGATTTTGACGGGGAAATACTGGTGCCTTTCGCAGTGGAATCAAGCCTTTCCGGCGTACAAAAAAGCGTGGGTGAAAATAATGAGTTGTGGTACAAGCGGACATTTACCCTGCCGTCCGCATGGAGAAATAAAAACATCCTGCTAAATTTCGGGGCGGTCGACTGGAAAGCCGAGGTCTACCTCAATGACATCAAAATCGGAACCCATACCGGCGGATACACGCCTTTCAGCTTCAACATTACCCCTTTCCTGTTGCCCGGCAAACAGAAACTGACGGTTAAGGTCTGGGACGGTACCGACAAAGGCTATCAACCGCGCGGCAAACAAGTCACCCGGCCGGAAGGCATCTGGTATACATCCGTCACCGGCATCTGGCAAACCGTTTGGCTGGAACCGGTGGAGGAAAAACACATCGTTTCGGTCAGCGCCGTACCGGATATTGACCTGGGACGGATTTCGGTCAACATCCGGACGCAGCATACGCAGCCGGCCGATGTGGTAGAAGTAAAGGTCTTGGATCAGGGACAGCTGATCGCCCAGGCGAAAGCGGTTACTTGCCAGACGCTGGATCTGAATATCACCGACCTGAAACTGTGGTCGCCCGAATCGCCCTTTTTATACGACATGGTGATCAACCTGTACAGTAACGGCAAATTAGTCGATCACGTGAAAAGCTATTGCGCCATGCGTAAAATAGCGACGGCACGCGACGAAAACGGCATTGTCCGCCTGCAGCTGAATAACCGGAACTACTTCCAATACGGGCCGCTTGACCAGGGGTGGTGGCCGGACGGTTTATATACCGCCCCCACGGACGAAGCGTTGGCCTATGATATTCGGAAAACCAAAGATTTCGGATTCAATATGATCCGCAAGCACGTAAAGGTAGAGCCGGCCCGGTGGTATACGCATTGCGACCGGCTGGGGATACTTGTCTGGCAGGACATGCCGAGCGGCGACCGTTCGCCACAGTATCAAGGCCATCATTATTTCGACGGAACGGAACTGAAGCGTTCGCCCGAATCCGAAGCCAATTACCGGAAAGAATGGAAAGAAATTATCGACTACCTGTCGCCCTATCCTTCGATTGTGACGTGGGTGACCTTCAACGAATCGTGGGGACAATTCAAAACTCCCGAAATCGCCGAATGGACCAAGAGCTACGACCCTTCCCGCTTAGTCAATCCGGCAAGCGGCGGAAATTTCTATCACACGGGCGATATGCTGGATGTGCACAATTATCCCGGCCCGGCGATGCTTCTCTACGATGCCGAAAAAGCCAATGTCCTGGGCGAATACGGTGGCATAGGCATGCCGTTACAGGATCATCTCTGGCAACCGGATCGTAACTGGGGATACGTGCAGTTCCAAAGTTCAAAGGCCGTAACGGACGAATACATCAAGTATGCCGACCGGTTAAAGAAAATGATTCAAAGCGGTTTTTCGGCGGCTGTTTATACCCAGACCACCGACGTAGAAGGCGAAGTTAACGGATTGATGACCTACGACCGCGAAGTCGTGAAAGTGGAAGAAGACCGGATTCGCGAAAAGAACAGGGAATTAATCTCTTCGCTGAAATAGGTTAACGTGCCGGGTTCAACGTTCAAACGTTCAAACGTTCAAAAAAGGTTTTGAACGTTGAACGTCGAACGCGGAACGCCTATAACGTATACGGTTTCCGGTAGGAATAGCGGTAAAGCCTGTGATTGGCGGCTTCCTTGTCGTCGCCGAAGCTCAGCGTCGCCGGATCCCATTTGACCGGACGCTGAAATTCCGTAGCCATATTGGCGATACAGCACAGCGTGTTCGTACTGCTGCCCACTTCCACCGGAGCGATGGGATTCTTGCGGGAACGAACGGCGTCAATAAAATTCTGCATGTGCGGCGAACTCACTTCATACTGTCCGGCAGCGATTTTTTCTTCTTCCTTGGCAATCAGCGACGGATCGGAACATTCGATATAACCACGGGTCACCCTCAGCCAGCCGTTAGTGCCGTTAAAGCTAATGCCGTTACCCTCTTTCCCGAACGGCTGTTCGGTCATGACGATGCCGTTTTGATACTTCATGGTCAGGTATTGAGCGCCGTTATATCCCTTGGGAATATATTCGCACGGGCCGGAGCCATCCATGCCGATCGCCGCCTGGGCAATGTCGAACATGTGAGCGCCCCAGTCGGCCGTATAGCCGTTTCCCGTTTCCCTGTACCAGCGCCAGGCGCCCCACAGTTTCTCGTTCTGTTCGGGACTTAACGAAACGGGCGGACACAGATCGGGATGATAATGGATGGCCGGATCACTGAGCGGGCCTAACCACTGGTTCCAGTTCAGCGTCGCCGGGATCGGCATCTCCGGCAAGTCCAACGGTTTGGGGGGATCGCCCACCTTGGCGTAGATCGTTTCGATATGGCCTATGCCGCCGCTGCGCACCAGGGCAATCGCCTGCTGAAACTCCTTGCCGGAGCGTTGCTGGCTCCCGATCTGCAACACGCAGCGGTTGGCGCGCACGGCCCGGATCATGTCATGCCCCTCGGTGATGGTATACGCCAATGGTTTTTGCACATAGACGTCTTTTTTCGCCTGACAGGCATGAATAGTGACCAGCGCGTGCCAATGGTCGGGCGTAGCGATCGAGACGGCATCAATGTCCTTCCGATCCAGCAAGTCTTCATAAAATTCATACACATCGCATCGGGAAGCGACAGTTTGTTTCTTCTGCCAGGCCTCGACGCGCCGTTTGAAACGTTCGCGCTTGATCGATTCCACATCGCAGCCGGCCACCACCTGTACGCCCGGACAGGACGAAAAACTGTTGAAGTCCGACAAGCCCTGTTGACCCAGTCCGATAAATCCCAAAACGATCCGGTCGCTGGGAGCGATACGAATACCGTTACTCATTGTCCAACCCGGCAGGATGGTCAATCCGGCCAGCCCAAGGGCGGAATAGCTTAAAAACTGACGCCGGTTCAGTTGTTCCTTTCTTTTATTTTCCATTGCTTTTTAATTTTGATATATATAATGTAAATGACATGCAAGTGCAACTGTCTTTTGCATCTGCGCGCCAAAGATATGTAAAAGACGGGAGAAAACAAAAAATAAAATTTCAGGCAGAGTAGAAAGATTATTTCTTCATCGCTTCATTCTTCATTCATAATTTCCGGACATCTCCTACTTGTTTTTGTAAGGCTTCGATTAGTTTTTGGTTTTCCGCAAGGGATTGGGCTACTTTTTCCCGTTCGCTCCTTTCCTGTTCGAGTGCGTGCAATCTTTGAATCTTTGAATCTTTGAATTGTTGAATCTTTTTAATCTGCGTTTAAATCTGCGTCATCTGCGTGAAATCTTTGAATTGTTGAATCTTTGAATTGTTTTTTCTCTTTTTTCTTTGTCTTTCCAAAAAAACCGTTACCTTTGCCGCCATTATAAATATAAATGTATATGCAACGGTACGCAGGTTTTGGAAAATACACAACTCGATCCCTTAAAAAGAGTTGTGAAGCGTTAATGAGGGGGGGGGGGTCGATTTAACATTTCGCCCGCCGATGGCGATGAACACACAGGGTTCATCCGTCAAAAATTCCTCTTTCTACCTTTCTCCCGCGGAAGAAAACCCCGGCAACCGTCCGGGACGTTTTCCGCAGCCGCGGAAACCTTCAAAAATCATTCGGGACGTTTTCCGCAGCCGCGGAAACCTTCAAAAATCGTTTGGGACGTTTTCCGCAGCCGCGGAAACCTTCAAAAATCGTTTGGGACATTTTCCGCAGCCGCGGAAACCTTCAAAAATCATTCGGGACGTTTTCCGCAGCCGCGGAAATCTTCAGAAATCGTTTGGGACGTTTTCCGCAGCCGCGGAAATCTTCAGAAACCGTTCGGGACATTTTCCGCAGCCGCGGATTTTATGGCTTGTCAATTATCAAATTTTTAATTCACTAAATAATTATCGCAATGAATAAAATCTTATCTATTCGTCTGAGTTATCTGCGCAACGACGCGCACAGTCAGTTCATGTACATCTTCGACAACCTGTTGAAAGCATTTCCGGCCGTCATGACGGTCGTAGCAGCGCTCTATCCCGAATTTGCCCGCCTCTTCGATATTGAAGAATCGCTGGTCGACTCAGCCCGGGGCAGCGACATCACCCGTCAGCTCATCGACGCCGATCAGCGTATCGACCGCGCCCTTGTGGGTATCAACAGCATCATCAATGCCGGGTTGCACCACTTCGATACCAAGGTGTTCGAAGCTTCAAACCGTATTCATCTCCGTATGCGTGCCTTCGGCGACATCGAAAACAAGGCCTACGAAGAAGAAGCCAACTCCGTCCGTATCCTCGTGATCGAC
>JAITPV010000114.1 GCA_031289275.1 Tannerella sp. | reverse complement strand
CTTTGGGCGTGAACTGTTCGTGCTTATTTACTGACAAAGGTTTTGGTAGAGCCTGACAACGAAAATAAGCAATCAACGAATAGTTTCACGCTTCTTTGTTTGTTTTGAGTTTGAGAGTTAAGTACATGACAAAAACTCAAAGATATTAAAATCGAGTTTGGTAAAAGGATTAAGCAATGCAGCGGCAATGGTTTGTAATCCATACTTAAAGAGGCTCTTGGCCCGGTCTCCATGCTTTTTAATTTTTATCTGTTTAATGTTTTCGTGGACGTAAATTCCAACGACATACGCCCATGCAAAAGCAACCATAACGAGCGAAAAGAGTTCTTCGATACGTTTAATATCCGTCAAATGCGTGTCTTCAATATTGAAACCACCTGATTTCAAAGCCTTGAAAGCCGTTTCAATCTGCCATCGTTCCTTGTAAAGTTCCTGCGCATTTTCGGGTCGGTTAAAAGAGATGACAATTTGCAATGCAGGTTTTCCCTTCCTGTTTTTTATGTAGAAGAGAATGGGAAAATTATAGAAAATCAAAATAAGTGCATGGATAATTGAAGTATTGAGGCTATATTTGCGCCCGGAATTAAGAATCATAATCATTCTAATCATGAGAAAAAAATCAATTATTTTGATGATTGCCGCAAGTGTGATGGCAGTCGCAATGGGCGCTCAGGCGCAAAAAACGTCCAAAAAGGACAAACCGCAAACGGTTCAGTATGTAACCCTGGGGCAGGACAAAGTGTATGGTCCGTATGCTCCTGATATTAGTTCGATTCGCCGGCATCAATGCCCCGAATGGTTTCGTGACGCCAAGTTCGGCATGTTTGTCGACTGGGGATTATACTCCGTGGCCGGCTGGGCGGAAAAGCGAGAAAATGGCGCTATGTACCCGGACTGGTATATGAAGAATATGTTGGATGGCAATGTGAAGGAATATCATGAAAAGACTTGGGGTAAAGACTTTATGCCCGACGATTTCATCCCGCTGTTCACAGCCGAAAACTACAATCCGGATTGGCTTGTTGAACTGGCCAGGGATGCAGGCATGAAATACCTCATCCCGTTCTGCAAACACCACGACGGCTTTTGCCTGTGGCCAAGCAGCTACACCCGGCGCGACGCAATGGACATGGGGCCGAAACGCGACCTGATTCGTCCACTGGTGGATGCCTGCTATAAGAACGGGCTGAAGTTCGGATTCTACTTTTCGTTGGATGAATGGTATTATCCTATCATCAAAGACGGTAAAAAGCAAATCAGGGAATGGGGCGAAAAGAAATATTCACCGTGGGACGAAAGCAAGGTGAAAATCCACCTGACAGGTAAACAACCGGTTGAGGATTTCTTCGGCGATTACATCGTACCTCAGGCGAATGAATTTATTGACATGTATGACCCGGATATCCTGTGGTTCGATGGCGACTGGGAAATGTTTGCCCACGAATACCGTTCTCCGGAAATCATCGCCCATTTCTACAACCATGCCGAAGGTCGCAAAGAAGTAGCCCTTAACGACCGCAATGGACGCAGCCGCTTCAAGATAGGCGACTTTTTCTGTAGCGAATATCACCGGTTACCGGAGGGATACGAATTTAAGCATCCCTGGGAAGAAAACCGGGGCATCAGCCAATCGTTCGGATACAACCGCGAAGACACGGAAGAAAACGTATTGAACGCAAGAGATTTTATCCACATGTTCATACGCACGGTCAGCGAAAACGGTAACTTGTTGCTCATTGTCAATCTCGACGGTAAAGGCGGTTTGCCCGAAGTGCAGGAACGCCGCCTGAGAGAAATAGGAAAATGGTTGAAAGTCAATGGCGAAAGCATCTATGCAACACGTCCCTGGCTGGCGGCAAGCCAGGATATGGCGGGCGAACAAATTCGCCGCAATATCGGTACGACCGGCGGTGTCGCCGGCGCTGCCGATACGGACGCATCCAAAGACGCAGACAAACAAAAAGGGACCGTTTATTTCACGCAGAGCAAAGACGGCAAGACCGTTTATGCAATATGCACCGAGTTCCCGAAAGATGAATTGACCATCAATTCCATCTACCTGGGCCGGTCTACCGGCAAAATAAGTATGATCGGCGCAGAAGAAACGCCGTTGGAATGGGGACAACACCCCGGACACGACTATACGCACCTGATCATAAAAATCCCGGATTCGTTATACGACAAACGTAAGAACGAATACGCCTGGGTGTTTAAAATTACACTGTGAGTTATAACGAGAAAAATGGCCACAGAGAACGGGCGGACTTTCCGATGTCCGCCCGTTCTGTTTATTCCCATAGCCTCCGATAGCATACTTATACAACCACACGAATCTTTGAATTTTTTTGAATAACGGTTTGCGGATGTCATTAATTCGTGCTAATTTTGCAGTCGTTTGAATATTGATTAAGTTAGTTGGATGATGGTGCATAATATATCATGAACACTGCAAGTTTCAGTGAACTGTACACACAGCGCTATAAAAGCTCTTTTTTGTATGTCAAGTCATACGTCCGTGACGATATGGCGGCGGAAGATATTGTCTCCGAAGCGCTGATAAATTTATGGCAGATTCTCAAGAAAGAAACCGTGAAGAATCCCCAGGCCTTACTTTTAACGATGTTGAAAAACGATGCGTTAAATTACCTGAAACATCAGGAAGTAAAAATGGCGGCGATGGAGTCGATCTCGTTAAAGATGGCACGTGATCTGAATTATCGGATCGCCACCCTGAAAGCATGTGATCCCGAGGAGGTATTTTCCAGCGAAGTGACGGAGATCATAGAACGCACCTTACTGTCTCTGCCCGAACAGACACGCCGTGTGTTTGAGATGAGCCGCTATGATAATTTATCCATAAAAGAAATTGCCGAACAGTTAGCCATCGTCCCTAAAAGCGTTGAATATCACATTACCCAATCCCTAAAAGCGTTGCGTATCGCATTGAAGGACTACCTTCCCATATTTTATTTTCTGTTCGGGCTTTAGCCTGCATGATGCAACTCGCCCCACCGTTGAGCCGGGAGTTTTTATGAAGGCCGGCAGTCCTCAACAATCCACCGGCTGAGACCGCGTTCTTCTTCGCTGAACTCCGCCCCTATTTTTACCAGATGCCGCCCGTCGGCAATGTAAGGTATCAGATAACCTTTGTCGTCAATCTGTTTCAGGGCAGCTTCGGCAGTGGCGTTCGCGTCCATCTTGAACTCGAAAACATAAATCGCACCCGCTGTTTTAACTACGGCATCGGCGCGGCCACGGGCGCTTTTTACTTCCGTCTCGACAAACTGTCCCATAAGTGCAAACAGCAAATAGAACACTAATTGATAATGCCGCTCGGTCTTGTCGCTCAAATCGTAAGGGATGCTTGCAAAGAACGCACGCATATCCGTCATGAATCCTTCCACATCGCCATTCATCAATTCTCTGACAAATTTGCCGGCAAAAAAATCATTAAGCATACAGCTCTCTGCCGGCAAATAGGCAGGTAACAGTTCCCGCAAAAAACCGTATTTCACTTCTTCGTTGGGATAGCCCAGTATGTATTCGTTGAACATCGGATCATAATCTTTGACCGTCAGGTATCCGCTTTGGTAAAGTACCGGTACGGGATTATTCCATTCCACCCGGTAGTCGGCAATCGAATCGGCGGAAATATGGATATTGTTTTCCAAATCCGGAATTTCAAAATTGCCGGCTTGCAGCATCCTGACCAGAAAAGTGGGCGTGCCGGTCTGAAACCAGTAATTGGCGAAATCGCGTTTTGCAAACGTATTCAGCACGCTGAACGGGTTGTACACATCCTCGCTTTCCTTGGCAAAATGATAGCCGTCATACCGTTTCTTCATTTCGGCAAAGGCTTCGTCGCGGGTCAGACCTCTTTTGGCAGCGAGCGCCTGCAGTTCCGGTTCAAAGTCACGAACCAGTTCCGTTTCGGAAATGCCGCAAATGGCAGCATATTCTTCATCCATACTAATATCCTGCAACTGGTTCAAGTCGCTGAAAACGCTTACTTTTGAAAATTTGGTGACGCCCGTGAGAAAAACAAAGCGCAAGTCGGCATCGGTTTTTTTCAGCACACCGTAAAAACCTTTCAATACGGTGCGTATTTCATCATTGACAGGGGAGGCGTTCATCGTGTCGAGCAGAGGCTTGTCGTATTCATCCACCAGAACCACGACTTTGCGACCGGTTTGTTCGCAGGCGCGACGAATCAGTCCCGTAAAACGGGCTGCCGGCGTCTCTTCCGTCGACCGCTTTCCCCAGGTTGCTTCCAATGGCTCCAGATTCGTTTCAAAGGCCGAATAAAGCGACGCCAGGCTGGTATAGCTTTCACCACTCATATCCAGATGAAAAACGGGATACGCCATCCAGTCTTTTTCCAGTCCGGCGATTGCCAGACCGTCGAACAGGTCTTTTTTTCCGAGAAAATAAGCTTTGAGGGTAGAGACCAGAAGACTTTTGCCGAAACGCCGCGGGCGTCCCAGAAAATAAGGCAGGTATTCTTTTGCCAAACGATAAACGTATGCGGTCTTGTCCACATACACATAGCCGTTCACACGCAATTTCTCAAAATCCTGTATGCCTATCGG
>JAITPV010000009.1 GCA_031289275.1 Tannerella sp. | reverse complement strand
GGATTATTATTTTCCGGACGGTAATCGGTAATGGATCGAGCATCAATCGTAACGTCGCCTTTCAGATTCCGTATGTCAAAATCTTCCCGCTTAAGCAGATTGACCAGGAAGGTCGGCGTGCCTGTTTTGAACCAGTAATCGCGGAATTCCATGCTTGAAAAAGTATTCAGTACGCTGAACGGATTGTACATGCCTTCGCTATTCCGGGCAAAATGATAGCCGTCGTAACGCTTTTTCATTTCGGCAAGCGTTTCTTTGTAAGTATTTTCTGTTTCTTCGGCCAGAGCATGGAGTTCCGGTTCAAATTCACTTATTAATTCCGATTCGGAGATGCCGCAAATACCGGCATAATCTTTATTCAGACTGATGTCTTGCAGATGGTTCAAGTCACTGAATACGCTTACTTGTGAGAACTTCGTAACTCCTGTAAGCATCACAAAACGCAGATAAGTATCCGCGCTTTTCAGTACGCCGTAAAAGCCTTTCAACACGTTGCGTATATCATTATGCACATCCGGGTTTTCCATCGTATTTATCAAGGGCTTGTCGTATTCGTCTATGAGTACGACAACCTTTTTGCCGGTTTGTTCGTTGGCACGACGGATAAGACCCGTAAAACGCATGGATACGGATTTATCGTCCGGGTCACGTCCCCACTTCGCTTCCAAAGGACGCAGATTGCCGTCCAACGCGGACTCAAGGGAGGCAAGTCCGGTGTAACTTTCCAAATTCATGTCCAAATGAAACACCGGATGCTCCACCCATTCTTTTTCAAGTCCGGCTATGGCAAGACCTTCAAAGAGTTCTTTCTTACCCAGGAAGTAGGCTTTCAACGTCGAAAGCAGCAGACTTTTACCGAAACGGCGCGGACGTCCGAGGAAATACGGTTTCCCCCTTTTTACCATATTGTAGATATATGCGGTTTTATCCACATACAGGTATCCATCTGTACGCAAACTCTCAAAATCCTGTATGCCGACAGGCAATTTTCTATTGTTCACCATGACATTCTATAATTATATGATTCCGAAGTGACAAAGGTATATTTTTTTATCCGAACAGGCAACATCTACTATCTTTGGCTAAAACTTTTTTTTAGAAGACGCTATGAAAAGAATAATTCTACTTTAAAAAAACCTTACCTTTGTCGTCTGCAAAAAGCAAATGAAATCAGAATAAATAATAAACAGGAACAGAAATGAAAACGAAAGCAGTCAGATTATATGGCAAGAACGACCTCCGGCTGGAGGAGTTCGATCTGCCGCAAATCCGGGAAGACGAGATACTGGCCAAAGTTGTATGCGACAGCCTCTGCATGTCATCCTATAAAGCAACGCACGAAGCGGATATTCATAAGCGTGTTCCACGCGACGTTGCCGAACATCCCGTTATTATCGGGCATGAATTTGCCGGCGAACTGGTCGAAGTCGGGAGCAAATGGAGCCATGCGTTCCGGGCGGGGGATAAATTCTCCATACAGCCGGCGCTCAACTACGGAAACGGCCCGGTCGGTATCCTCAGCGCTCCGGGATATTCATACCGCTACATCGGCGGAGACGCCTCTTACGTCATCATCCCGAACGAAGTCATGGCCAACGGATGCCTCCTGAAGTATACCGGCGCAGGTTACTATCCGGCATCGCTATCCGAGCCGCTGTCGTGCGTCATCGGAGCAATGCACGCCAATTATCACACAACGCCGGGATCGTATCTGCATCACATGGAGATCAAAGACGGCGGCCATATGGCCATCCTCGCCGGCGTAGGCCCTATGGGGCTTGCTGCCATCAATTACGCCATCCATCGCACCGACCGGCGGCCGAAACAGCTCGTCGTCACCGATATTGACCAGGTGCGTTTAGACCGGGCGGAGCTCCTTTACAGCCCCGCTACCGCCGCCCAAAACGGAATCGCACTCAAGTACGTAAATACCGGCGCTATGGCAAACCCGGTCGACGAACTGAAAGCCCTGACGCAAGGCAAAGGATATGACGATGTGTTTGTCTTTGCGCCCGTCGCGCCCATTGTTGAGCAGGCCGACGGACTGCTGGCTTTCGACGGCTGCCTGAATTTCTTTGCCGGCCCGGCCAAAGCCGATTTCAAGGCGCTGTTTAATTTCTATAACGTGCATTACGCCTATACGCACGTCGTAGGAACCAGCGGCGGAAATACGGACGACATGAAAGAGGCGTTGGCCATGATGGGCGCCGGCCTCGATCCGGCCGGTTTGGTGACACACGTCGGCGGTATCAATGCCGTCATCGACACCACCATGAACCTGCCATCTATTCCCGGTGGAAAAAAACTGATCTACACCCACATTCAGATGCCGTTGACCTCTATCACCGAGTTTGAAACCAAAGGAAAAGAGCATCCGGTATATGCGGAACTGCACCGGATTTGTACGGCGCACAACGGCTTGTGGAACATCGAAGCGGAAACCTATTTGCTGACGCAAAATTATGAATTGAATTTTTGAAGTATTGAATTTATGAAACAATTAGACATTAAATTGATGCACCCCGCCGACCAGATACGGGTTGTCATCGGTCGTATATACCGTAGCGGTATGACGACAACATCGGGCGGAAATATCTCCATTAAGGACGAAAACGGCGACATCTGGATCACGCCCGCAGCAGTAGACAAAGGCTCTTTGACGACCAAAGACATTGTTTGCGTCAAAGCCGACGGAACCGTAGTAGGCCTACACAGGCCATCTTCCGAATATCCTTTTCACAAGGCGATTTATGAAATGCGGCCGCAGATGACGGCCGTAATTCATGCACATCCGCCCGCTCTGGTATCGTTCAGCATTACGAAACAGATTCCGAACACAAACATCATCCCGCAGGCGAAAAGCATTTGCGGCACGATCGGATTTGCCCCGTACGACGTCCCCGGCAGCCAGGAACTTGGCGCGAAAATTGCCGCCGAGTTTCAAAAACATCCGGACTACAAGGCCGTCATCATGGAAAATCATGGCGTCGTGCTCTGTGGCGAAGACATGATGGATGCTTACCAGCGTTTCGAAACGCTTGAGTTCTGCGCCCGGACGCTGATCAACGCCAAAATCATCGGCAAACCGACGTATCTCACGGACAAACAAATCGAACAGCATGAACGGTCTATCCCCACGGATTTTCCTCACTTCATGAACGCAATCTATCCGTCGGACGAACGCGCCATCCGCGACCAGATCGTAACGATTGTGCGACGCGCCTGCGACCAGGGATTGATGATCAGTTCCTATGGCACCGTTTCGGTTCGCTGGCGCGGAAACGACTTCCTGATTACGCCGCCCGGCGTGCCCCGTTGGGACATCGAACCGCACAATATCGTGCAAATCAAAAACGGCATGGTAGAAGCCGGTAAAATACCCAGCCGTTCGGTCGCGCTGCATCAAGCTATTTACCAGACCAACCCGAAGATTAACTCCATTATCCTGACGCAGTCGCCTCACCTGATGGGATTCTGTACGTCGGGCGTAAAGTTCAACGTAAGAACCATCCCGGAAAGCTGGATTCTGCTGAAAGACATTCCCACGGTGCAATTCGGCATGCAGTACGAGCATAACGAAGAAGTCGCCGGAATGTTGAAAACCATCCCGGCCATTCTGCTGGCAAACGATTCGGTGATAGTCACGGGCGACGGCCTGCTGCAAACCTTCGACCGGCTGGAAGTAGCCGAGTTCAGCGCCAAATCGCTGATCATGTCCGCATCGCTCGGACAGTTAAGCCCTATCTCCGACGATGAAGTAGAAGACCTGCGCGTGGCCTTCCATGTAGAATAAACGCCGATGCTGCTGCTCAAAAGCACATCCGACGCTCCGGCGCATAACTGCGCCCTGGAAGCCTCTTTTTTGACAACAGAGCCTCTCGCACGGGAGGCGCTGTTGTTTTATATCAACCGTCCGGCGGTGCTCGTCGGCCGCAACCAGTGCATCGAGGCGGAAGTCGATACCGCCTACTGTCGTGCGCACGGCATCGAAATCATCCGGCGCATTTCCGGCGGCGGAGCGGTCTATCACGATTACGGGAATATCAATTACGCTTTTATCTGCGACCGGGGAGCGACGCCGTTGTTGGATATGGACTTTGCGACGCCGGTGATGGCGGCTTTGCAGTCGTTCGGCATCCGGGCAACGGTCGGGGCGCGCAAGGAATTGCTGGTGAACGGCAGGAAAATATCCGGTACGGCCTCGCATATGACCCGCGGACGACTGCTTTTTCACGGCACCCTGCTCCACCGTACCCATCCGGAACACCTTTCCTGCGCCCTGCAAGGCAATCCTGCGCTGCGCGGCCGCTGCGTAGCCTCCATCCCCAGCCCGGTTGCGAATCTCTCCGACCTTACCGGGACAACCGAAACGACGATGGAATTTTTAGCGCGATTGATCCGTTTCTTTTCCGTTTATTACGATACCGAACCGATGGAAGTATAATTTTCCCGTCGTTTCACGAAAAAATAAATCGCCTTTTATTCAAATCCTGGAAAAAATGTATATCTTTGTCCCCGCAAACAAAAACAGGGTTCCTTGGCCGAGTGGTTAGGCACCGGTCTGCAAAACCGTCTACAGCGGTTCGAATCCGCTAGGAACCTCCCAAAAGATTGAAGGAATAGAAACAAAATCTATTCCTTCTCTTTTTTATGCAACGAACGCACCCATCAACCCACCAACCGCTACCTGTAAAGAAATCATGAGCGACCTAAAGATACGCAAAACCATGACCTTCCACCGTGCACGCCACACTTTTCGAACTATTTTAGTTACACAGAAGGAAAACTTTAATAACTTTGCAGCATGGCAAAACAGAAAACGAGTAACATCCTAACGCTTGAAGAGTTCAAAGAAAAACATTATGGGAAAACAGGCACACCCAAAAGAGAGGAGCTTGAAGCGGGTTATGAGAATTTTAAGTTAGGGGTGCTTTTGCAGCAGGCAAGGCATAAGAAAGGCTTAACTCAAGAAGAGCTTGCCCAAAAGACCGGTACTACCAAATCCTATATCTCAAAAATAGAGAATGACGTAAAAGAGGTTCGGCTATCTACTTTGCAAAAGATTGTTGAACGCGGGCTTGATGGCAAGGTACAACTTTCGATACAGCTATAAAAGAATATTCTCCCTTATTTTTTTCTTGCATTAAACATATTTCTTCAGCCAACTGAAAAGCTCCCGGTTCCAGACGACGGAATTTTGTGGTTTGTACACCTGATGTCCTTCGTCTTCAAATACGACCAACCGCGCGGGAATATTCCGCAGCCGTGCGGCGGTGAAGGCTTCCAGACTTTGCGTATAGGGGATGCGATAGTCGTTCACGCCGGTAATAATCAGTATCGGGGTGTCCCAGCGGGTCACGAATTTGTGGGGCGAGTTGGCGTACGAACGGCGGGCGGTTGCATTTTCGTCCCAGTAGGCGCCTTTGTAGTCATTGTTTACAAACCAAAGTTCTTCGGTTGCGCCATACATGCTTTCAAAGTTGAATATGCCGCAATGCGCGACGAAGGCTTTGAAGCGTTTGTCGTGATGGCCGGCCAGGAAGAAGGCCGAATAACCGCCGTAACTGGCGCCGACACATCCCAAACGGGTTTCGTCGCACCAGGGTTCGCGGGCTACGTCATCTATGGCGCTCAGATAGTCGCGAATATTCTGCCCGCTGTAATCGCCCGAAATCTGATCGACCCATTCCCGTCCGAAAGAGGGAACGCCGCGTCGGTTGGGCGCTACAATGATGTAGCCCTGCGCCGCTATCAGCTGGAAATTCCAGCGGTAGCTCCAGGATTGGCTTATGGTGCTTTGCGGGCCGCCCTGACAATAGAGCAGGGTGGGATATTTGCGTGTGGGATCGAAGTCGGGCGGAAAGATTACCCACGTAAGCATCTGCTTGCCGTCGGTGGTTGTGACCCGGCGTTTCTCTGTTTTGCCCATGGGGATATGAGCGTAAATTTCTTTGTTGATATGGGTAAGGGGGATGAGTTGCGGGGCGGTCTCGTTGACCGGAACTTCAAACAGTTCGGTAGCCTGGGTGTGCCGGGTTACTTCGGCCACGATTCGGCCTCCGCCGACGGTAAAGGCATTGATGTCGTGGTCGCCCTGCGTCAGGACGCTGACCGTGCCCGTCGGATCGACTTTGCATATCTGGCGGGTTGCTTCGATGGGTGCGATGAAATACAGTTCGTCGTTGCCGTTCCATACCACATTGCCCGCGTCGTAATCGAACGTGGCGGTCAGGTCTTGCATGGAACCGTTCGCGCTGTTCCAAACAAACAGGCGTTCCTTGTCGGATTCGTTGCCCGGACGGCGCATGGAACGGAAGGCGATCTTCCGGTCGTCCGGACTCCAGACGGGATACATGTCGTATCCGCCCATTTCGGAGGGCGTGTCTACACGCGGGTCGACCGGCTCGCCGTCTTTACAGAGATTCCGCGTTTGGCCGCTTTCCGTGTCGTAGATAAATATGTCGGAATCGGTCGAAACGGCATATTCCGTACCCGTTTGTTTCTTGCAGGTATAGGCGAGCTGCGTTCCGGCATGATTCCAGGCGATTTCGGCGATGTCGAAATATGGCGCCAGCGGTGCATCCCACGGTTCGCCGTCCAGTATGTCCGTGCCTTCGCCCACCTTTCCTGCCGCGACAGGCGCGACAAAAATATGCGAGTAGCTCCCTTCGTCCCAATAATTCCAGTGACGCACCATCAGGTCATCATATATTTTGGCTTTAGACTTGTCCATATCGGGATGTATCGCGGTCGAACGGCGTTTTTCCACCGATACGCTTTGGGTGTAAAACGCCCTGTTTTCATCCTCCGTGATTCCGAAACCGTCGATTCCACCGTCGATAAAGGAGTGTTGCGTCAGTGCGCTCCCGTCGGGGCGGATGCTCCAGATTTGATTCTCTCCGCTGCGGTCGCTCAGGAAATAAAGCCGGCTGCCGTCGCGGTTCCATTGCAGATTGCTTTCGTTGCCGGCGTTGTCGGTCAGTGGCCGGGGCGTCTCGCCGGCCGGGGATTGCAGGAACAGATTGGTTATGCCGCGGTTTTTGGCCAGATGATAACAGGTCACCGTGTAGGCCACTTGTCCGGTGGGAGAAAGGGTGCTGTTTCTCACGCGCCCTATTTTCCACATGATTTCCGGCGTGAACGTGCCGGACGCTTTTTCTGCCGTCGTAAGCGCGTGATCCACTTCGAGAACGTCCCTGTCTCCGCCGGCGGGACTTTCTTTTTGCGCACAACCTGCCGTCATGACTGCTGTTGACATAAGTATAATAAACGTTTTTAGTTTCATAATTGTTATAATTTCATTCAATGGATTGTTATGGGACAAAGATACGAAACTATTTTTCTCTTTCTTCTTTTCATTACTGAAAATCATAACAGATATGTCCGAATATCCTTTCTTTTTTCAATTAGGGCCGGCAATAATTCAATTAAGGCCGACGATAATTCAATTTGGGCCGACAATAATTCAATTTGGGACGACTAAAACGTAATTTTAGTCGACTAAAATGGAATTAAGGACGACTAAAACGCAATTTTAGTCGACTAAAATAGAATTAGGGACGACTAAAACGCAATTTTAGTCGACTAAAACGGCAGTATCTTTTGAATTTTTTTATTTGTAAAACACGACAACCGGGTTATCGTCTTCTTTGAGTTGTTTCAGTTTCAGCACTTCGGCGGATATTCCGTTAGTATCATGCTCATCGAACCAGGCATGAATATCTTCTATGGGGATCAGGCCGGCATATTCGCCGGAAGCGGAAACCGTCGTCGGCCGAAAGGCAAGGAAGCCGGTCAGATCGTCCGTCAGGCCGTCGTTCGTCCATCCGATTTTCACCTCGCCGGTGGCTTTGTTGTAAACGGCATCATACAGTTTCCGGTTATCGTCGCTGTACAGACCGGTGATAAATCGAAAAAACAAAAAATCCTCACCCTCTATGAACTGCGTCGGATAAATGTTTCCGTCCTTATTCTTTCTGAAACGCTCGGCATAATCCCAGTGATAATTTCCCAGATTCAATATCCGGTCAGGCGTTAAGGTGGTTCCCGTCAGAACGAAAATGGTATCATTAAACGGTTCCTTGAAACAGGTTTTTTCTCCCTGATGCCAGAAATAGGAACTTCCGCCGAACCAGACGGAATTCATCTCCGTATCTTTGAACCGAATCACGACTACTCCTTCCATTCCCACACGGCCAAACTTTTTTACGGCCGTTTCGCCGTCAAATACGCTTATGTTTCCGACGTCGGATATTCCGAATGCAGGGCCTTGCCGGTAGTTGGACACAACGTTCAATACTTCGCCGGAGGCATTGAAGAACTGTACCTTGCTGGTGTCGCTTCCGGTCAGGCTTGTGTAATAATTGACCAAGGTATCCTTATTCAGATAATCGGATATCAGCAGCGAATTTCCACCGGTCGAGACCGGCATCCGGATCGTCCCCCGGTAATCCCCGTCCGAATCATAGCAGACAAGGTCATTGTGCCATCCGCGAAAATAAAAGAGGCCTTCCTTTTCGTCCACATGACAGCGGGCATCACTGTATCCTTTCGGATCTTCCCCCACGTGGCCGATCGAACGGATAAACCGGCCGGTCGTCTTGTCGAAAAGCAAGGCCTGCTTCTGTGCAGTAGTAATCAGAATCCTGTCCTTGATGATCAAAACGACCGGCTCATTGCCTATCAGACAACTGTCGGTCGTTTCCAACGCTACATACTGCGCTTTTCGGAAGTAGTCGGACGCCGTCAACGTCGCCACGTGCGACATGGCCGCGCCTACATCTATTACTTGATCGCCGCCGGTCGCAACGGAAGGTTTTCCGCATGAAACAAACAGCAGGGCGATACAACTTATTCCTGTCCAAAGTATATTTTTCATGGTCTGTTTAAAGTAAAATAGTTATTGTTCAATATCCAAGGTTGAATGCTCGAATGTAATCAATTTGCTGATATATTTTCCGATAATATCAAATTCCAGATTCACGACCGTCCCTTTTTCGATTTGCCCGAAGTTGGTATGATCGTGCGTGTAAGGGATGATGGCGACCTCGAACGAATCCGTCCGCGAGCGGCAAACCGTCAGACTGACGCCGTTCACGCACACCGATCCCTTTTCGACGGTCATGTATCCCTGTTGAGCCATCGCCCGGTCGAAAGCGTATGCAAAGGTATAATACCAACTGCCGTCTGCCTCCTTCACCTCCCGACAAACAGCCGTTTGATCCACATGTCCCTGTACGATATGCCCGTCCAGACGGCCATTCATCAACATGCTGCGCTCCAGATTCACCCGGTCGCCGACTTGCAGCAAACCGAGGTTGGAACGTTCCAGTGTTTCCCGAATGGCCGTGACGGTGTAGGCGTCCGCCGTCTTTTTCACTACCGTCAGGCATACGCCGTTGTGGGAGATGCTCTGATCGATGTTCAGTTCATCCGTAAACGAGCAGTGCAGCGTCAAATGGATATTTCCCTTGTCCCGCTCAATGGCAACGACGGTTGCGGCTTCTTCTACGATTCCGGAGAACATGCGCACGTGATTTCTTGTTGCTCCAGTTGCAAGGTTTTGGTCGGTTCGTCGCAGACTTCCGTCGGGCCGAAATACTGGATCGGACCCGGATAGACGTAATCCGTATTAACAGCCCAGGCATCGCGGTTGGCGGCAAAGGCGCGGAACGGCGCGCCGTCCAATTTCACCAGCGCCTTTTGGATCACCGGCTTCATCTCGCCATGACGTTTTTCCATATTCAGCATCATCGTCACCGGAATACCGCCTGCCACCCATTGACCGGCCGGCGCCGTCGTATTGCGTACCGACGCCATGTATCCCGTTTTACCCGCATTGATCAGGCACGATGCCGTATATCCCAGCGAGTAGCAATAGTCCGCATCGTAGTTCGACGGCGCGGCGCAACGTCCTTCATAGCCGAAGAAATGTACCTGTGTGGCAAACCTACCGGTATATCGGCCTTCTTTTGCCCATTCGGCCAAACGATTTCCGACCATTTCGGCCAGCAGTTTTTCCGTTTCGATCAGCGAAACCTGCACATTCCCGTGCGGGTCGCGATCCAGCGTCAACTGACGGGCTACTCCTTCCGGCAAACTGGCATACAGTTCCGAATTGGCCTTCGTCAGCTTTCCGATGATGTAAGTGCGCTGTTCGCTCTTTTTAATCATCTTAAATTCGGTCTCGTTCTTCGCCAGAAAGTCATTCAACTCGGCGATCAGCCGCTTTATGGCCGGGATAAATTCAACCAATCCTTCGGGGATCAGTACCGTCCCGAAGTTATTGCCGGCTTCGGCGCGCCGGGCGACTACCGTGGCAATCCGGTTCACCACATCGACCAGCGACTGGTTTTCGCTTTCTACTTCCTCCGAAATAATACACACGTTCGGATGGGTTTGCAACGCACATTCCAACGCGATATGCGAAGCCGAACGTCCCATCAGTTTGATGAAATGCCAGTATTTCCGCGCGGAATTACAGTCTCGCTGGATATTTCCGATCACTTCCGAATAGACTTTACAGGCCGTATCGAATCCGAACGACGCTTCGATCTGTTCGTTTTTCAGGTCTCCGTCAATCGTTTTCGGACAGCCGATCACCTGTACGCCGGCGCCGATGGACTTGTAATATTCGGCCAATACGCAGGCATTCGTATTGGAATCGTCGCCGCCGATAATCACCAGGGCGCGAATGTCCAATTTTTTCAGGATTTCCAATCCTTTATCAAACTGTGCCTTCGTTTCCAGTTTCGTACGCCCGGAACCGATGATGTCGAAACCGCCGGTATTCCGGTATTCATTGACGATGTCGGCAGTCAGTTCCATATACTTGTGCTCCACCAGCCCGCCGGGACCCAGAATAAAACCGTACAAACGGGAATCCTTATTCGCCGCCTTCAGGCCGTCAAACAAGCCTGCAATCACATTGTGACCGCCCGGCGCCTGTCCGCCGGAGAGGATTACGCCGACATTCACAGTCGGCAACGTTGCTTTTTCGTTACTCTTTTCAAACGTAACGACCGGCATCCCATACGTATTCGGGAATAACTTTTTAATTTCGTCCCGGTCTGCTACCGATTGGGTATATTCACCGTCCACCGCCTGTACGGCTCCTTTTAATGCAACGGGCACTTTGGGCGGATAAGCAGCCCGTGCAATTTGTAATGCGCTCTTAGTCATTTTCTTTCTCTTTTTATCTGATTATTGAATAGATTACTTTTTAAATGTGGTGCAAATATCGCATTTATTATCGGAAAAAACAAAAAGGATGACGATGGGTTAATTCTTTATTTGGAAACATTTTTTTTGTGTTTGCACTGCAATTTTCAACTCTACGCCGAAGTGAGAAAGATTCTTTTAGTGAATTATAGTGAAGAATCCCCCTTCCATATACATTAAGATTTGTTCACGATCGACTGCATGGATTTCGTACAACAAGGGCTACGTGTGGTCGCAGACCCAGCACGTAGCCCTAATTGTTCGACGTAGCCTCCAGACCAATGTCGTCAATTTAAGGGCAACGCCCTTTAAGCAATAGCATTGGGCAACGCCCAGTCGTGTTCGGAAGAAAAAATAAGGTGCACATTGTACTGTATCCATAGGTATTAGACTATCATCTCCTT
>JAITPV010000168.1 GCA_031289275.1 Tannerella sp. | reverse complement strand
CGGACGCTTAATTTCTCCGGATTTCAGATGTCGGATAGTCCAGCCTTTCAGGCAGTGGTGTTGTACCGTCTTTCCTCCGCAGGTCAGCGACCTGCGGTTATGAAAATAATGCCTTTCAGACATTTCACTTGATCCAACCGGATAAGCAGTTCATTGAATTTGATTATCTCGGCGCTCACCCCCTCTCTGCCCCTAAATCCCCTAAAGGGGACTTTGGTGATCCGGCGGAAGTCCCCTTTAGGGGATTTAGGGGCAAAAGGGTGGGGAAGGGGTCGTAATGACGAGTGCGACAATTTGAAATGCACCCTCTTTGAATCTTTGAATCATGGAATCTTTGAATCATTGAATTTGGTCATCTTGGCGCTTTCCGGTACAAAAAGATCGTGATAAAGAAATAGAGGATATTGGGAATCCATACCGCCAGCATCGGGGTGACATATCCGTTGATGGCAAAGGTGGAAGTGATTTTCGAGAACAGGATATACGAGAAACTCAGTGCAATACCGATACCGATATTCAGTCCCATGCCTCCCTTGATCTTCCGCGACGAGAGGGATACGCCGATCACGGTCAGGATAAAGAAGGACAGGATGGTGGCGAAGCGCAGGTGATATTCGATTTCAAAGAGCTGAATGTTCCCGATGCCGCGCTGTTTCTGACGGCGGATGTGTTTGGCCAGTTCGGGCGAAGTCATGGTTTCGCTGTCGTTCTCGGAAATCAGGAAATCGGACGGCACGAAGGTCAGCGTCGTATCCATGCGCGTGCCGGAGGTGGTATGTTCGTACATGCCTTCAAATTCGCGGATCATATAACCAATGATTGTCCAATGGTATAAGGAGTCGTATTTGATGGAGTTGGCCGTAAGGCGTGATACCAGCGCCTTGTTCTCGAAGTGATCCAGCGAAAAACGGTAGCCCATGGACGCGGAGGCGTTGTAGCTGTCGAAATAGGCAAATACGCCCGGTTTGACTTCGAGCTGGATATTTCGCGCATGTTCCACCTTTTTATTCTTGAAATAATTGTTCTGAAACGCGATCCGGGTGGCGTTGGCCGGCGGAATGAAGTAGGCGGTCATGACAAAGTTGCTTAACGCAATGATGCAGGCCGCGATGATGTAAGGCCGCATCAGCCGTTTGAAACTGATGCCGCAGGCGAGGATGGCGATGATCTCGGACTTGTCGGCCATTTTGGACGTAAAGAAGATGACGGAGATAAAGGTGAATAACGGACTGAATACGCTGATGAAATAGGGAATGAAGTTGCAATAATACTCAACGACGATGGCGTGCATCGTGACTTCCGGTTTCAGGAAATAATCCAGTCTTTCGTTGACGTCGAATACGACGGTGATGGCGATAATCAGTGCGATGGAGAACACGTAAGTGCCCAGGAACTGTTTGATAATATACCGGTCGATGCGCCGGAGTTTCAGTGAGGATTGTTTCATATTCGTTCGGACAGTTGGTGAATCATGCCGTTTTTCCATGTGGCGAAATCGTTTGCTGCAATATGGGTGCGTGCCTGCCGGAGCAGCCATTGATAGAATGCGAGGTTGTGGATAGACGCAATCTGAAGTCCCAGAATTTCATTGCATTTGAAGAGATGATGCAGGTAGGCGCGGCTGCAGACGGTGTCGACCGTGGCATGGGCATCCGGGTCTACGGGCGAGAAATCGTCCGCCCATTTCCGGTTGCGCAGGTTTATGGTGCCCAGGCGGGTGAAGAGTTGTCCGTTGCGGCCGTTGCGCGTCGGCATGATGCAGTCGAACATGTCCACGCCGCGCCCGATGGCTTCCAGCAGGTTGGCCGGCGTGCCGACGCCCATGAGGTAGCGCGGTTTGTCGGTCGGCAATATTTGATTGACGATTTCGATCATTTCGTACATCTTTTCCGTCGGTTCGCCGACGGCCAGGCCGCCGATGGCGTTTCCGTCCGCCTCTTTGCGTGCGACGTTCTCGGCCGCCTGCCTGCGCAAATCCGGATAGACGCATCCCTGGACGATCGGGAAAAGCGACTGTTCATATCCATAGCGGGGTGCGCTTTCGCCGAAGCGGCGGAGGCAACGGTCTAACCACAATTCGGTCAGTCGCAGCGATTGCCGGGCATACGAATAATCCGCGTCGCCCGGACAACATTCGTCGAACGCCATGACGATGTCTGCGCCGATGGTACGTTGAATATCCATCACCTTTTCGGGTGAAAAAAAGTGTTTGCTTCCGTCGATATGGGAGCGGAACTCGGCTCCTTCGTCGCTCAGTTTGCGGTTTCCGGCCAGCGAGAATACCTGAAAGCCGCCGCTATCGGTCAGTATCGGGCGCGTCCAGCCGTTGAAGCGGTGCAGTCCGCCCGCCTTTTCGAGTATTTCCGGCCCCGGACGGAGGTACAGGTGATACGTATTGCCCAGTATGATTTGCGCCCGGATGTCGTCTCGCAGTTCGTGCATATGTACGGCTTTCACCGCCCCCTGCGTCCCGACGGGCATAAAGACCGGCGTCTCGATGGTCCCGTGGCCGGTGGTGATCCGTCCGGCCCTTGCCTGGGAGTGCGTGTCCGTATGTTCTATCTCAAATTTCACATCTCGAAGTTTGCGGCAAAGATAGTATAAAATTTTGACGTATGAAATCTGCGAAAATCCGCATCATCTGCGTTCCATTCAATACCATTTGAACCATTTCATCCCGACGATAAAGCAAACGGCGCCGAAAAGGGTGAGACCGATGGAAGAGGGGAGGATTTCGATCCATCCGGCGCCTTCGTTGAAGAGGCTCCGGATACCGTCCGTCAAAGCCGTCAGAGGTAACAGGCGGATAAGGCCGGCGCTCCAGTCGGGGAAGTTGTGGTAACTGAAGAAAATGCCCGACAGAATCATCATCGGCATGGTCACGGCATTGATCCATCCCGTGCCGACTTCCGTTTTGGAGGTACGGCTCGACACCAGTACGGCGATCCCGGTGAACGCTACGTTGCCGGCCAGAAACAAAACCGTCAGGGCGCCGATATTCCCCTGTATCCGGATGTCGAAGATCAGCCATGCGGAGAAGAACAGGATCAAAGCTTCGACAAGGTTCATGACGGTGCGGACAAACATCATCGCGATCAGGAAATTTGATTTACGCATCGGCGTAGCCACCATGCGCCGCAACAGTTTTTGCGACCGCCGCTCGATAATCGTATAACTGATGCCCCACATGATGGAACTCATCAGCCCGAAGGCGATCAGTCCCGGAATAAGGAAGTCGATGTAGCGCACGCCTTTCAACACCAGCGGTTCGATGTCCGAATCGTCCTCATGCGCTGCTGCCGCGGGAGCGTGCATGAGGGCGGTAAGTTTCATATAGGCTAACTGCGCCTGCGAATTGTGCGGGTCGAAATGGTAACGCATCCTCCCGGCCGAATCGGTGACCATGAGATCGGCTTCGCCCCGTTTCAGCCCGACGATGGCCGCCGGCCGGTCGCTGCGGGTGAAGTGAAAGGCGGTATTGCCCAGCGTTTGATCCGTCACTTTCCAGACGACGGCCTCCCGGTCGCTGCTCTTGTTTGAGCCGGGGAGCGCATAGAGCCGGAGCAGCGAGTCCAACTCCGCAGGATATTGTTCGACAACGGCGACCCGGAATTTCGTTTCGGCCGTCTGCGTAAAAGCCAGTCCCAGCCCGATGGAGATAAGCACCGGAAAGAGCATTCCCCAGAAGAGCACTTCCGGTTCGCGGACCGTCTCCAGGAAGTAGGCGACGGTGAGTTGATAGATTTGATTGTTTTTGATCGGTTTCATGCCGGTTTGGGTTTAGCGTATCGTATCCGGGTTTTCGTGGAGCGCTTTTCCGGTCAGGCGGATAAACAGTTCCTCCAGATTGTGCGTGTTTTCATCCAGTAATTCATCCAGCTTCCCTTCGCGCAGGATTTTTCCCTCGTCGATGATGATGATATGATCGCACAGGGAAGCCGCTTCTTCCATGTAATGCGTGGTCAGGATGAGGGTTGTTTGTCCGAGGTCTTTCAGCGCTTTCAGGATATGCCACAAATCCAGACGGGAGTGGGGGTCAAGTCCTGTTGTGGGTTCGTCCAGGAACAGGATCCGGGGCTGATTCAGCAGCGCCACAGCCAGGGCTAAGCGTTGCCGCTGGCCGCCCGACAGCGTTCCGGCCATCGCCTTTTGCTTTTCCTGCAATCCGGTCAGTGCAATGACTTCGTTTACGCGCTTCTCGTCCAGTCCGAAGAAGCCGGCGAAGAGGCGAAGCGTTTCGCGCACCGTCAGCTTCTCTGTGAAACGGGTCTCCTGCAACGACAGGCCGATCATTTTCCGGAGTTCTTTCTCCTGTTTCTTCCAGCTTTTGCCTTGCAACAGAATTTCTCCGCTATCCGGCGTCCGAAGCCCTTCCATCATCTCTACCAGCGTCGTTTTCCCCGCGCCGTTAGGGCCAAGTAACGCTACAAACTCGCCCGCCCGTATGGAAAGCGATATGCCGCGCACAGCCTGCACGTCCTTGAAGGACTTGTATACATTGTTTACTTGAATCATTGCCTCATTTATCTGTTATGAACCGGATCATTTGCAGGATCGCTCGCCGGCAGACGGGGCAGAAGGGCGCCATGTCGCGCATCGTGCAGTGATCCATCGGGCGATAGATGCCTTTCGCGACGTATCCGCCTCCTTCAAAGACGCCCGGATGCTCCGTATAGGGCGCTTCCGCCGGCGTGGGGATGGGAACGTCGGTCGGAAGCATGTCTTTCCATTTGCGGTCGAAGTCCACCAGCGTCGTGATGTTCGGCTCCCACGGCTCCACGGCCGGATCATAAAAGTCATTGTAAGCCACCTGGGATTGGAAATATTCGTCCGCCAGTCCGGCAAAGCTATGTCCCAGTTCGTGGACAAAGACGCGGATCGTGCGCTCGTTGTCCGCCGTACCGATGGCGTAGAAATTATACATGCCGCCGCCGCCGTAGATGTCGGAATTGACGAGGATAAAAATGGCGTCGCACGGCACGTTCCACACAGCGTCGCGGATGGATTTCATATCCCGCGTCGTCAGGTAGCGGTCTATGCCGAAGGTGTAAAAGCCCGCATTGAGCGCCGTATGCTTGTAGATGCCTTTTCCGGGCAAGTCTGCGCCCGGTTCTTCGGAGATCAGGTGCACCGTGCGGACATTGAAATCTTCCTGCCGTTCGTCATACGGCGGCGTCCGGAACAGCGCTTCCGTAAAGCGGCGGGCGTCGGCATCGAACTTTTCCGTTTCGGCTTCCGTATATCCTTCCGGCAGAAAGACCAGGTCGACTTTCTCCGAAGGATCGCCGCGGTATTGGAGCGTTTCTGTTTTCAGGTTCTTCAACGGACTGCGGTCGATCGACATGCTTTGCGGATCGATTTCCATGCTCCACAGGACGGAAAACCGGTTGTTCTTCCGTTCCCTCGCCAGGAGTTCCACCACGACGGGATGCTTCGGCCAGGGGATGGAGATGCTGTTTGTCCACGACTGGGTTTCCCGGCTTGCCTGGTCGGTTGTGCGCCATTCTTCGAATAACGTGTTGAAGCCTCTGGAATAGATCAGTTGATGCGTCAGGTCATATACCTTAATATAGTATCCGCCATAGTCGAACGGGTCGATTCGGTTGTTCACCGGGCCGCCCCACACGGGTTCTTCCCGCAACTGTTCCAATGCAGCCGTCTGGCTTGCCGCATTACCGCTCAGGGCAAAGTCGATCCGCAGGCTTTTCCGTTCAAAAAGGGCGTCGAAATCGGCTTGCGCATATACGGACACGCTGCCGTAACATAACAGGAGCAGCGCCGGCAACCGGCGCATCATTCGACAGAAGGGTATGAAGTTCATTTTTTTCATTGCTTTCTTTTATGATGAGCAAAGGTAATCTTTTTTTTAGTTTTGCGAAAACGGGACGACTTTTCGGGGTGCATCGCAAAATCCATTTGTTAAGCGATTCTTCTCCGCGTTCCAATACTCGCAGAAATTCCGTATCTTTGCGCCATCAAACCAAACCAAGTAGAAAAAAATATGATTACAATTAGCGATTTAGATATCCGTTTCGGAAAGCGTATCTTGTTTCAGGACGTCAATCTGAAATTCGTACCCGGCAACTGTTACGGCGTCATCGGGGCCAACGGCGCCGGGAAATCCACTTTTTTACGGGCTATCAGCGGCGATCTTGACCCGACGCGCGGCCGTATCTCCCTCGCTCCGGGCGAACGGCTGTCCGTGCTGGCGCAAGATCACTTCGCTTTCGACGCCTGTACCGTGCTGGATACCGTATTGATGGGGCACACGATCTTGTGGGACATCATGGCCGAAAAGAATGCGATCTATGCCAAGGAAGACTTCAGCGACGCCGACGGTATCCGCGCTTCCGAACTTGAAGAGAAATTTGCCGCTCTGGAGGGTTGGAACGCCGAAAGCGATGCGGCGATTCTGTTGAGCGGGCTGGGCATCCGGGAAGCGTTGCACGGCATGTTGATGAAAGACTTGAGCGGCAAGCAAAAAGTGCGCGTATTGCTGGCGCGCGCACTGTTCGGCAAGCCGGACAACCTGCTGCTGGACGAACCGACCAACGACCTGGACCTGGAAACCGTGACGTGGCTGGAAACGTATCTCGCCAACTGCGAACAGACGGTGCTTATCGTCAGTCACGACCGGCATTTCCTGGACGCCGTCTGTACGCATACGGTAGATATTGATTTCGGAAAACTGAAACTCTTTGCCGGCAATTACAGTTTCTGGTACGAATCGAGCCAGTTAGCCCTCCGTCAGCAGCAGCAGCAAAACAAGAAGGCCGAAGAAAAGAAAAAGGAACTGGAAGAATTTATCCGCCGTTTCAGCGCCAATGTAGCGAAGTCGAAACAAACAACCAGCCGTAAAAAGATGATCGAAAAGCTGAATATCGAAGAAATACAACCCTCTTCGCGCCGTTATCCGGGCATCATCTTCACACCGGGACGCGAACCGGGCAACCAGATTCTGGAAGTAAAGGGACTGAGCAAAAGCGTCGAGGGGCAGGTATTGTTCAAAGACCTTAACTTCAACGTCGAAAAGGATGATAAAATCGTCTTCATCAGCCGCGATCCACGCGCCATGACCGCCCTGTTTCAAATCGTCAACGACGAGGAACCGGCCGACGAAGGCGCCTTCAAATGGGGACAAACGATTACCACCGCTTATTTGCCGCTGGATAATGCGGGATATTTCCATTCGGATTACAACCTGCTGGAGTGGCTCAGTCAATTTGCAAAAGAAACCAACGAAGTCTTTCTGAAAGGTTTTCTGGGACGGATGCTTTTCTCGGGAGAAGAATTGCAGAAGAAAGTGGGCGTATTGTCGGGCGGCGAAAAAATGCGCTGCATGATTTCGCGCATGATGCTGAAAGATGCCAATACGCTGATCCTCGATACGCCGACCAACCATTTAGACCTGGAATCCATTCAGGCCTTTAATAATACGTTGTGCGGTTTCAAGGGAAATGTGTTGTTCGCCAGTCACGACCACGAATTTATTCAAACCGTAGCCAACCGGATCATTGAGTTGACGCCCAACGGGAATATCGACAAGATGATGGAATACGACGACTATATGTCCGACCCGGCCATTGCCGAATTGCGCGAAAAACTGTATCGGCCGTAATAAATGAAACTGCTTATCCGGTTGGATCAAGTGAAATGCCTGAAAGGCATTATTTTCATAACCGCAGGTCGCTGACCTGCGGAGGAAAGACGGTACAACACCACTGCCTGAAAGGCAGGACTGTCCGACATCTGAAATCCGGAGAAATTAAGCGTCCTGCCTTTCAGGCAGCTATACCCTTGTTACGATCACCGCAGGTCGTTGACCTGCGGTTATGAAAATCAGTCCTTTCAGGACAAAGA
>JAITPV010000022.1 GCA_031289275.1 Tannerella sp. | reverse complement strand
AACGAAGACCGGCTGTCGCTCGGACTGCACATCCCCGACAGCACGTCCACGCCGCTCACGCCGCCCGAATCCTGGCCCGAAGCCATCATCAAGCTGCCCGGCGAACGGCGCATCTCCGTGGGATTTCGCGACTACGGCAGCCTGCTCAGGGGGAAACCCGATCATGTGCAGGGGTGCGAAATACGGTACGTCATCAGCGACACCAAGCCCGCATCCATCGACGAAATGCTGGCTTCGGTCTTCAGCACACGCTCGCCCTACATCTTTACGTTCGACGAAAACCAGCGCGGAAAGACCGTCTATTTCTGCCTTCGCTGGGAAAATACCCGCGGACAGAAAGGCCCCTGGAGTGCAATCTATTCCGCTATCATCCCCTGACGCGGCGAAGGACACACAAAATGGAGAATAACGTCCGAACCTTAATTTACCTGATGAAAGAATTGTCGGGATGGAGCTTCATCAGGTTACTCTTTTAATCAGGTTAATCATGGTTCGGACAACAGTATAGAAGGAAATAAAGAAAAATAGCAGGCATTACAGTCGTGCTATCATGTGTTATTAAAGTGTTTACTATCAATTTTAAATTTATGATTAAATGAAGAAGAACTTATTTTTAATGAAATGGGATACATGGCGAAAAATATTATGTATGTTGTGTGTCCTTAGTTGTTGTTCACTGGCTGCGCATGCGCAGAAGCAAGTGACGGGTACGGTGACGGACGCGAACAGCGAACCGATCATCGGGGCGAATGTAATTGAGAAAGGAACGACGAACGGCAGCATTACGGATGTGGACGGGAAGTTCTCCCTGACCGTTTCCGATAATGCCGTTTTACAAATTTCCTTTATCGGGTATGTGACGCAGGAAATAGCGGTCGGCAACCGGACTATTTTAGAGATAACGCTGGCGGAAGATTCCCAGGCGTTGGACGAAGTGGTCGTTGTGGGGTACGGTACAGCCAGAAAGAAAGATTTGACCGGCTCTGTTGTCCGCGCGGATCTTACTTCCTTGCAGGAATCTCCAAGCGTCAGTCTTGGTTCGAAATTGCAGGGAACCGTTCCCGGATTGAATGTAGGAGCGGTAACGTCGGCAGGAGCAGATCCCTCGATAACGATTCGCGGGCGGACGTCCATTTCCGGAAGCAATTCTCCCTTGATTGTATTGGATGGAATCATCTATCGCGGTAGTTTGGTGGATATCAACTCCAACGATATCGAATCCATCGACATCCTCAAAGACGCCAGCGCAGCCGCCATTTACGGCTCGCAGGCAAGTAACGGGGTTATGCTGATTACCTCCAAGACGGTAAAGGCGATGAGTAAACCCGTTATCGAATACAGTGGCAGCATTGCCTTTCAGAATGCTACGACCGACAAGATGAAACCGATGAACAAGGAGGGGTTCCTGCAATTGGTCGCCGACCGGTATTTTTACGATAGCCGGACGGGTGACGATTTATTGACGCCTAACCCTACGTGGGATCCGGCCTCGCGTTTGTCCGATCCGACTTCGGTGAATGGCTATCTGAACGGGACGGAAACAGACTGGTGGGATATGACAACGAACAAAAATCCCTCTATACAGACACATAACCTGAGTGTCAGGGGCAGGAGCGAACTGAGCAATTATTTCATGTCCATCGGCTTGACCGACCAGGACAATTTAATTATCAACGACACCTACAAGCGGTATAATATTCGCATGAATTTAGACAACAAAATCACGAACTGGCTGAAAGTCGGAGCGCAAACCTTTTTTACGCTCAGCGACTATTCGGGCATAGCACTCAATGTAGGCGACGCCATGGATTTGCCTCCCGTTTGTGCTTCGACCGACGAAACGGGCGAATATATTACCAACCCGTATAAAAGCATCTTACACCCCATGTTACAGTTGGAAAGAGATAACGAAGACAAACGGTATAATTTTTTCGGTAACTTCTATGTCGATGTAGATATTCCGTTTGTCAAGGGACTGAATTACCGGTTGAACTTTTCGCAAAACCTGATCAGTAATAAAAGTTTCAATTTCGATCCTTACGGAAGTAACTTGACCGGATCGGGCAACAAATCAAACAGCAGTCAATATGACTGGACGGCGGATCATATCCTTACGTACAAAAGAACGTTCGGTAAACACGATGTAAATACCACCCTGGTGTATGGCGCCGAAAAGCGACAGTACGAAACAACGAACGCGGGCGGGCAAAAATACGCTAACCCCTTATTGGGTTATAACAACCTCGGCGCTGCCGACGCCAGTCAGCAAGTCATCTCTTCCGATGCCTGGCAGGAAACCAGCCTTTATGCCATGCTACGTCTCGGATACACGTTCAATGGCCGGTATAGCTTCACCGGAACCTTCCGTCGCGACGGATTCTCCGGCTTCGGGCAAGAGAATAAATTTGCGCTGTTTCCTTCCGCAGCAGCAGCTTGGCAAATCGGGGAAGAATCTTTTGTCAAGGATAATATCAAATGGATAGATAACCTGAAATTGCGGCTGTCTTACGGCGTTAACGGAAACCGTACCGTTTCGCGCTACCAAACGCTGGCACGAATGAATTCCGCTAACGAGTATTTGTTTGGCGACGGCGCTCCTGCCGAAAAAGGCATATACATCAGCGCAATGGCAAATAATGACTTGAAATGGGAAAACACAAGTACATTCAATGTAGCATTGGATTTCAGTGTGCTGAACGGACGCCTGTACGGCAGTCTGGAATATTATCGCTCTCAAACGTATGACTTGCTGTACAGCATCAATATCCCGCGAATGAACAACAATATTTCCTCTATCCCCACCAATATAGGGGAACTTGCAAACCGGGGACAGGAGTTGAGCATTACCGGTATCCCTGTACAAACCAAGGATTTCAGCTGGGACATCACCTTCAATTATTCGCTGAATCGAAATAAGGTGGTATCTATTCTGGGAATTGACGGCGACGGCGACGGTAAAGAAGACGATCTGACTTCAAGCAAAGTATTTATCGATCATTCCTACGGCGTATGTTATGATTTTGAGATATTGGGCATGTGGCAAATGGCCGATTATCAGGCAGGGATTATTCCGGATGGCTATACCTACGGAACGTATAAGATAAAGGATCAGGATGGCGACGGGAAAGTGACGGAAGACAACGACCGTAAGATTCTCGGATATACCGATCCTTCCTACCGCTTCAGTATTCAAAATGCCTTTCGTTATCGTGATTTTGAATTGAAGGTATTTGTTAATTCCATTCAGGGCGGAAAAGATTATTATTACGGACAGCCCGGCAGTTCGTTGGCTAATCCCGACAATATTGCTCAATCCAATAAATTCAAATGGGATTATTGGACGCCTGAGAATCCGGATGCGCGGTATCGGCAGATAGGATATGTTCCATCAGGGCTATCCGAAAGCTTTTCGCCTTATATACAGCGCAGTTTTATAAGGCTACAGAATTTGACACTGTCCTATAGATTACCTTCCGCTTTTCTGAAGAAAATGCAGATAAACAATCTCAAGGTGTATGTAACAGGCAATAACCTGTTTACTATCTCCGATTGGGACGGTTGGGATCCGGAAACGGGAACAGGATTGACCGCAGGAGATTATCCGCTTTTGAGAAACTATTCAGTAGGTATTAATTTTGATTTCTAAAAAATATGAAAACGATCAATAAAATAGTAATAGCATCACTGATTATGTTTTCAGTATCTTGTGATGAAAATAAATTTTTGGAAGAGAAGCCGTTATCTATCTATGCGGCAGAAAACTCGCTGGTAACGAATGCTGATTATAATGCGGCAGTTGTTCATTTGTATAACAGAGTGCGATACATGCTGTATGAACAGCAAGTGGATGGCAGGAATGCCTTCTGGTATGCGACCGATCTTGCATTTGCTGCGCACGATGAAAACAAATTAAACAAATATGCAGCCTTTATGACGCCAACGTACGATCAACCTGTTCAGATATACAATAATTTGTATGTCATAGTGAATCAGGCCAATTTAATTTTGACGCGCTTGGAAAATGCGAACTTGCCGGATGCGGATAAAAACGCATTCCGTGGCGAAGCGTTGTTCTTTCGTGCGTTTGGATACCGGATATTGGCCAACTTATTTGGCGGCGTACCGCTTATCCTGACTGAAGTGGACAAGCCGCGAAGGGATTTTGTGCGCGCTACCCGCGAAGAAACCTACACCCAAGCCAAAAACGATTTGACGGAAGCGATTTCCTTATTGGCGAATATTGATAATGTGAAAGACGGGAAAGTATCCAAACAGTTGGCGCAACATCTCTTGTCGGAAATATACATTTCGTTGGGCGATTACGACAATGCTGTCAGCGCCGCCACGGCTGTGATTGATTATCCGGGAACGGGCCTGATGACTTCCCGCTTTGGCTCCAAGATAAACGAAACGCCGGGTAACGTATGCTCGGATTTACATAGAACGGGTAATCAGAACAGAAGCTCCGGAAATACGGAAACACTGTGGGCCAGTCAATATGATTATTTGAATGCTGCCTCTACGGTTAGCGATTCCTGGATGAATTGTCCAAACCCTTTTTACTCGCAGATTACAATTACGGTGGACGGAGTAACCACGACCGCATTTAAAGGAAATACGGCGGAAAAGGGGGGAAGAAGTACCGGATGGATGCAATCTACCGACTATTTCTATTATGAAATATGGGAGCCGGGCGATCTCCGGAATGCGCCGCATATAATTGTGCGGGATGTGCAGATAGATAATGAAGAATCTCCGGCTTTCGGGAAATGGTTTGTGGCAGACGGATATTCCGTTCAGGCAGATCCTTACAGGCAATGGTATCCGTTTATCGGGAAAAACACAAGTGATGTTCCGGAAGATTTATATCAGCGGGATGCGGATGGAAATCCGCTGTTAACAGCGCTTGGCGAGCATTTAATAATCAATGCCGCTAATTCTTTATTCCGCGATAAATATATATTCCGGTTAGCCGAAACCTATTTGTTGCGTGCCGAAGCGTATCTCGGTAAAAACGACAAGACTGCCGCCGCCGCCGACATAAATGTAGTTCGAGCGCGGGCGCAGGCTCCATTGGCAAATGCTTCCGAAGTGGACATAGATTACATCCTGGATGAGCGGTTGCGTGAATTGTATTACGAAGAATTACGCGCCTGCACGCTTTGCCGCCTGGGTAAACTGGCAGAACGTACCCGCAAGTATAATTCATCTTACACCGCCAAAGGAGGCCGTGTTATTGAAACGTCCGGCACTTCCATACAGGATTATCATAACCTGTGGCCGATTCCTTTTGCTGAAATCGAACGAAACATCTTTGCCGTACTTGAACAAAATCCGGGATATACCAATTAATCAAGTCCCTGAAGAAGAACGGTACATTGAATCCATTGGAATAATTAACAGGTGACTTCTCAGGTATGGGATGAACTGTCAAAAGTTGACCGGAACAACATAAGAGTGAAGCGGAGACATCTGCCGGCGCATGAAGGCGGATGTCTCCATTCCGCTTCGCTTCAGTCAAAGGACGATAGACACTTAAATAGATAAGATTATTCGTTATTAATTATTTATTATCTTTGTGCATCAAAAAAACAACAAACCTCATGATTCGAAACGTATTCATTTTTATTTTCTTTATGGGAAGCATGGCAAACAATTTTGCGCAGAATGCTTCCTTTGAAGCCGATTTTGGCAAGGGACAAACAGGCGCTTTGCCCGAAGGCTGGTCGCTGACCGACTTCGACAATCCCCGTGCGCCGCGTATCCAACTCCAAAAAGACAGGCAAGGCGCTTACCTCTCCTTAGCCGGCAATGGCGACCCTGCCGGCGTGGCCTATCTGTCAACCCAAACGTCGCTCGCGCCTGGCGCTTATACTTTTAAGGCGCTTTTCACCATCTCGAAAGACGTCAATCCACAGCGCAATCTGCTGTTCCAATGCCTGGCTACTTCGTTCGACGGGATATTCAAGTTCTATCGTTTGGACAAAGGTTTAGTGGAAGGACGCGGCACAATTGTCGTTACCGGCGATAAACCGGTTGACGCCCAACTGCGGGTGTTCTACCGCTACAATACCGCGGGCGAAGTCAAGTTGCGCA
>JAITPV010000120.1 GCA_031289275.1 Tannerella sp. | reverse complement strand
AAGGCATACGCTATGGCGCCTTTGGAGACGGCATAAGCGCTGAAATCACCAATCCACGCGCCGGCATCTATTACCACATCCTCTTTTTTGACCGTCACATTAAAATCTCCGTCCACATAGCCGTAAGGCCCTTCTACCATGTATTGATCTACCTCGTCAACCACCGACTTGTCGTGATTATCGTCAAAAAAGTACGGAACCATAAAAACGTCTTCAAAAGCTGACATCAACGTGATTATCTGATCCGGATCAGTTGAGACATCCGGAAGTTTGGCGCCATTGATATTAAAATAGGATTCCTCTCCGTTTTGCACCAGCCATTCCTTTTTATAGGCTTTCAGTTTTTTCTTCTGCGCCCGCACCGCCATTAAGTGATACACTTTAGAAGTGATGGAATGAGGTATTTTCAACTTGCGGGAAATATCTTTTAAAAAATAGATAAAATGCGTCCAATACCGGTATTGCGGTTTGATGACCAGTTTTTTTGATGGGTTTACTTTAGTTGTTTGAGTCATGACATATAATTTTTTTAATCCGTTAATATCAGTTTTTCCAGCCTGTCGCCCACGGCTTTGAATGAATAGGTTTCTATTCCTACCATTCTACATTCGGCTTGCATGGCAGCATATTCGTCTGCATTCAGATGGGTAATAAAGTCTATTCCTTTGGCTAAATCTGCGCTGTCTCCAAGCCGGGCGAGGTAACCACTACGATTGGTTTGAATCACATCTACGGCAACTCCTGTAGCAAAGGCAACCGTTGGAGTCGCACACAGTATCGCTTGTCCCAACACACTCGGACCTGAATCTTCCAAGGCAGGACACACAAACAGTGTGGCGGCGTTGAATGCTTTTACCATATCGTGCTCCGAGAGGTAACCCAAATATACAGATGGAATATGGTGGAATGCCCCATTTTTATAAGTGGGAGGTTGCTTACCAGCAATAACAAGCATGTAATCCTGCAAATAATCTCCTCTGCTTAAAACCGTTTGCTCAAATGTCGTCAATGCATCCTGCAATTCAATGTAGCCCTTCCGCCTTTCATTTACATGGGTCGCGGCGAAGAAAATCAGTTTTTTGTCCTGTGGTAATTTCAGCCATTGCCTGGCCTCAGTACTTGATTGTGGACAAAAAATGGTTTCATCTATCGGGAGAAATATCAACTCCGCCTTATGACTGTACAAATTGCACTTTTCTGCACGTGATTTATCGGTAGAAGATTGTGTCAGCAGCTGTATATCGGGAGGAATATTGGCTTTTTTCAGCGCGAGATTCCGTTGGGCAATGCGTTTCTTTGAAGGGGTGAGCAGAGCCGGACAATTGCTGCAATCGGTTTCGTAGCCTTTACATGTCCACGGATAATGACAACCTCCGGTAATAGGGGCATTGTCTACCATCACCCAGAACATCTTGGCCTGTGTGAGTTGATGTAGTTTGTTTATGGTCGCAGTGTTTATGAAATTGCTGACCCAATGTATAAAAATGACATCAGGATTATAGTCTATCTTTTTTAGAATAGCTTCTGCCGAAAAGTTGGACTTTCGCTCGTCCAGATTATAGAAATAATAATCGGGATGTGTTTTTCCAACCTTTGCAAAGGTTTGTATCTTGTGAAAACAGAGTATGGCTTTGTCCAGAAACAATCGCAACGATTTATTTACAGGCGAAATAAAGCTAAGTATGGTTGGATCATTCTTAGTTTTGAATACCACGACCAATCTCGAATGATGTCCGTTGGCATTCAATAAAGCATTGTACGCAACAGCTGCGCTGCCCGCTCCTCGCAAATCAGTGGATGTAATATGAAGTATATTCATACAGTGTTAAAAATTAGTGTGCGTATAATGCGGCACAAAATTACTGGTTTTTTTTCAAAAAACAGATGAGTCGCAAAAAAAAATACGCTCGATGATTTATTTAGTTGCTTTTTAGAAAACCGTTCCCTATATTTGTCCCCTCATTTAATTTTTAATAGATAGATGAAAAGTAATACGAAAAAACAGGCACAGGTAAAAGGGAAAGCTTCCGCACAACCGCCACAAGGTTTATATGGCAAAATCGACGGTTTCTTTGAACGGAACCAGCAGATTTTCTTTGTAATTTCAATGATATTGAGTGTGTTGATGAGCATATTTTTGTTTGATGTCAAAGTCAGCCTGAGTGGTGACGACAGCGATTATCTTATCGGTGCAGACAATTTCTGGCATCATTTCACATTCCCCGGAGGACATGGAATTTTATATCCGATTCTATTATCTCCTTTTGTCGGTATTTTCGGAATGAAACTGCTCCTGCTCAAATCCTTTTCGGCAATTTTCATTTTACTTTCCATTTGGTTATTATACAAAAGTTTTCGAGGAAAAGTGCCGGCAGTCGTTCTTATGCCGACTTTACTGCTTGTCAGCGTTTGCTCCTACATTTTCTTTTATGCCGGCCATACGTATAGCGAACCACTTTTCATGCTTGTGCAAGGATTGTTTATTTATTTCTTCTCCAAATTTTTTCTGTGCGAAGGCGAGGTTTCCTATCAACTGAAAACCGACTGGCGCAAATACCTTATCCTCGGCGCTCTTGCATTGGGTATGACCCTGACTCGCACGATCGGTTATGGCGTATTGGGCGTGACCATTCTCTATTTTGTCATTCAACGGAAATGGAAAGACTTGCTTTACATGCTGACAGCGTCGGTTCTCGTATTTGGTCTCTGGAAAGTCTTCCAGTCCATCGTCTGGCCGGCAAGCGGAGAAGTGTATCCCCTCGCCGGCCTCTTGGCCAGAGATGTTTACAATCCGAATCTGGGAATGGAAGATTTTCCCGGCATAGTCAAACGCTTCGTAGAGAACTCCCACATTTATTTTTCTTCCTGTTTATATCAGTTTATGGGATTGATAGGGGAGCAACCCAGTAATTATCTTGATTTCAACTCCATTCGCACCATTTTGATATACATACTCTATGCCGTTTGTCTAACTGTTATAATCAAACGAAATAAAACCCTGTTATTTGTCGGACTGTACATTGGAGTAATGAATTTTGCCACCTTCCTGTTGATTCAAGCCAGTTGGGCGCAAGACCGCTTGATTATGATTTATTATCCTCTCATCCTTCTCTTTTTATTAGGCGGCATTTGCTATCTGTTCCGGATCAAAGTCTTGCGGAAGTTCTTTTTCATCTATCCCCTGCTTTTGATCGTTATAGGTATCGGGACGCTTTCCATTACGAAGAACCGGATCGGGCGGAACCTTCCCGTATTGCAACAGAACCTGCTCGGAGACCCGTTGTACGGATGGACGCCGGACTGGCAAAATTTCGTTAAGGGGAGCCAATGGGCGGCCAAGAATCTGGAGAAAGACGCTATGATTATCAGTCGCAAGCCCAGCATTTCGAAAGTATATACCGGACGTGATTTTCTGGGTTCGTTTGCCGCCCTGACTGTGCCACACGATGTGTTGGAGGGCTTGAACTATGAGGGCCGTACCATCCTGGTCGTCAATGTCGGCAAACAAGTTATGCATGGAGAACCTGTACGATACATCATCGTTTCCAATGGGGCCTTTACGATTGAAGGCGCAAAGACCAACGGCGTCGGTATCTATGCCATTCCGAATGAGGACCTGGAAAAGACTCTTCAGATTTTCAACAACGCTCAAATCGGTTATACATTAGATTACACAGGTTTTCTGCAACAATGCAAAGACATTGATTTTCGCATCTACGATCCGGACATGATGCTCCGGCATTTGATGGAGGCACGGGTAGACTATCTCCTGCTTCCCCAGCTCCGGGTGGATCCTACCCGGAAAACAAATTTGTATATTAATAACATACACCGTTTCATATGGTATATTTCCTATAAACATCCGGGGCGGTTCGATACCGTTCATACCGTTGGCAACGACGAACCCTGTGAGATTGTAAAATTCATAAAATAAAAACCGCCATGTTCAGAATCGGTTGTCATTTATCCTCCTCCAACGGCTTCCTGGCGATGGGACGGGAAGCCGTTCGTATCGGAGCGAATACGTTTCAGTTTTTCACCCGTAATCCACGTGGCGGCAGCGCCAAAGCGATTGATGAAAAAGATGTCGCCGCATTTTTAGCCTTTGCCGAAACGAACGGCCTGTCTTCCCTTGTCGCCCACGCGCCGTATACGCTGAATGCCTGCTCGGCCGATGCCGGACTGCGGCAATTTGCATCCAACATGATGGCCGACGACTTGCGGCGGATGGAATATATTCCCGGCAATTTCTATAATTTCCATCCCGGAAGCCATGTGAAGCAAGGCGTAGAGACCGGTATCCGTCTGATTGCGGAAATGCTGAACGGCATCCTGAAACCGGAACAACGTACCATCGTCCTGCTGGAAACCATGGCCGGCAAAGGCAGTGAAATCGGCCGCACCTTCGAGGAACTGCGGGCTATTATCGACCGGGTGGAACAGGATCAGCTATTGGGCGTATGCCTGGATACGTGCCACATTTCCGACGCCGGATATGATATTATTCATCATCCGGACGATGTGCTGGAACAGTTTGACCGGATTATCGGACTGGAGCGGTTGCGTGCCGTCCACCTCAACGACAGCATGAATGTGCCGGATAGCCACAAAGACCGCCATGCCAAAATAGGCGAAGGCAAAATCGGACTGGACGCTCTTGTGCGCGTGATCAACCATCCCGCTTTGCGCGATCTGCCGTTCAATCTGGAAACGCCGAACGAAATCGACGGCTATGCCGCTGAAATCAAATTGCTGAAAAGTCTTTATAGCAACGTAAAATAAATAACCTGTAAAA
>JAITPV010000005.1 GCA_031289275.1 Tannerella sp. | reverse complement strand
CTTTTTTATTCAACCCTTACGGGTTGTAAGTGAGAGTACGATCTTCGCTACCCCCAATCGCTGCGCTTCATTGGGGGTTATTCATATTGAACACTGCGTGTTCTGCCGACAATCGTCATGTCTACTTGTTTGATTTTTTTTTATAGGGTCTCGCAGTGACGGTAGCTGTGTTGAGAAAAGGCCTCAAACCCAACACGACGAAGAATATCGGCAGTCATCTCATAACTCTTAACTCTTAATTCTTAATTCTTAATTTCAAATAAGTCATATCGAACACGGCGGCACGGGGGGCATTGTCATTTCTCGATTTTTTTCGTACCTCCGCACAGGATATTTAAAGCAAGGGTAATGTATAAAATCAGCAAACAATTTTCGTTTTCCGCATCTCACGTGCTGGATCTTTTGGGCGAAGACTATCCGTGCACGGACGAATGGCCATAATTACCTGATCACCGTGCACCTGAAATTCGGAAACGTTGGATGGATAACGACGTGATTCCGCTACATCCCACGTCCGAAAACATTGTTTTTTTCAAGCCCAACCACCGACTTGTCTACACCCTCTCGAATTATTAAGTATGGGTTGATCTTTTTTGATGCAAAAATCTTCCGAACACTCGTGATTGCAAGTCCGAACGGACGGGCTGACGGGAATGAATTTCCGGTTCTAACATGAAAAAAACGCGGGTTTGTACAAATTACCCCCACTTTTGATAAAAAAACAAATGTTTCCGGAAAAGAATATGAGGAAGTAATTACCTTTGCCAAAATTTAGAAAAATGTCTACGGCAGTAAAAGAATATACGTTTAGTAACGGGTTAACCGTTTGGCTGAATGAAGATCATAATCAACCCAAAGTATTTGGCGCCGTAGTAGTGAAAGCCGGCTCGAAAGATTGTCCCAATACGGGTATCGCCCATTATTTTGAACACATGATGTTTAAAGGGACTGACAAAATAGGCACCGTGAACTATGCCGCCGAAAAAGTGTTATTGGATGCCATCGCCCTGAAATACGACGAATTGGCACAAACCAAAAACACCTTGTCCCGTAAAGCGCTACAACAGGAAATCAATGAATTGAGCGTTCGTGCAGCCTGTTATGTGATTCCCAATGAATTTGACAAATTGATTACCAAATACGGCGGAACCAAGTTGAATGCCGGCACTTCATATGATTATACGGTATATCACAATGTTTTTGCGCCACAGTACATGGCGCATTGGGCGGAAATTAACAGCGAACGTTTGTTGAATCCCGTTTTTCGCATGTTTCAGAGCGAACTGGAAACCGTTTATGAAGAAAAAAACCGGCGGAACGATATGATGTTGAACCAGGCGATTGAGATGTTGATGGAAGTATACTTTCAGCCGCATCCGTATGCCTATCCGGTCATCGGAAGTACGGAAAACCTGAAAAACCCGCGCTTGTCCGAGATGCGGAAATTCTTTGAAGAATATTATGTAGCATCCAATATGGGGTTGATTCTGAGCGGAGATTTTGAGACAGACCAAACGCTCCCCATCCTGGAATGTGCTTTTTCGCGCATTCCGGATGGAGTTGTCGAATCGCGTACCATCGTGAAGGTTCCTCCTTTTCGGGGACGCGAGAAAACATCTATCAAAGTGCCTCTGCCCTTGTTGAAAGCGGTGGCGATCGGTTTTCGCGGCGTTCCGTCCAATCATCCCGACCAGGCGGGATTGGATATTGCCGTCGGGATTCTGAACAATTCTAATGGCACCGGTTATCTGGACAAACTGATGGTCAACCGGAAGGTGATGGGCGCCATGGTCGGTGGAGAAGCCTTTAATGAGGCCGGATTTGTGGGGATTGTTGTGGTGCCGAAATTAGTTTCTCAGACTTGCCGCACGGCAGAAAAAATGATCTGGCACGAAGTAGAACGTTTGAAGAAAGGCGACTTTACGGACGAATTGTTTAGCAGCCTTAAACAAGATCGCTTACGTCATCACTTCATCGAACTTGAAGACATTGATTCCCGCAGCCAGGTATTGGTGCGTCTGTTTTCGCAGGGAAAAACCTGGGCGGATTATCAGGAAGAACTCCAACGCACGGCTTCCCTGACAAAAGAAGATGTGGTGAAGACCGCCAATAAATATTTCGGAGATAATTATCTATATGTAAAGAAAAAAACCGGGCGTTATCCCAAAGACAATCTTTCCAAACCTGATTTTGCGCCGATCCTGCCTCCCCATACGGACGCCACATCGGCTTATGGGAAACAGCTGGAAGAAATCCCGGTACAGGAAATTAAACCGCGCTTTGTGGATTTTGAAAATGACGTCCAAACGCTTGCCTTGACGCCCAAAGTCACGTTATATGTGACGCCCAACCGCGTAAACAGTATCTTTACGCTCAAATTCGCGTATGGTACCGGACTGCTGGAAGAACCGAAACTGAAATACCTGACGACGTATATCTCCATGCTGGGAACGGAAACACTTTCGTTTGAATCCTTCCGTACACGGTTGCAAACCTTGGGCAGTACGCTTGACATGGATGTGGACAAGGATTATTTTACTTTAAGAATCAGTGGTTTTGACAAGGCTTTTGCGGAAACGCTGGCGTTAATCAACGATTTCCTTACACACGTGAAAGCCGACGAGAAAAAATTGAAAACGTTGGCGGATGATGCCAAAGTGACGGAAAAAGCCCTGTTCAAGTCAAACAATGAAGTCGCCGAAGCCTTGTTTGAATATGTGCAATACGGACGGTTGTCGCAATACATGAACAAACCTTCGTTCCGCGACGTAAAAAAGATAAAGGGCCGGGAGTTGGTCGCTATTTTCCAGCAGTTGCAACAAGTGGAATGTGATTTGCACTATTGCGGCACATTAGAGGCCGACCAGGTGGCGGAGCAGATCAAACAAACGTTCGATTTGAGCCGGATTACGAAGGATTCACCTGCGCCGCATTATCGCGAATTTGTTGTGTACGACAGGCCGCTGGTCTTTTTTCATGACATGCCGGACGTCTTTCAGAATATTATCTTTGCCTACATGTCCGGCGATCCGTTGGAGACGCTCAGGAAACGTCATGAGGCCAACCTGTTTTCCAAATATTTCGGCGAAGGGATGTCCTCGCTGATGTTTCAGGAGATACGCGAGTTTCGCTCGCTGGCCTATTACACGTCCGGCGCCTATCGCCTGCCGCCGTTTTGCCAATCGGACAAGCCGACGCGCTTCGTGACCTACCTGTCTACGCAATGCGACAAAACGACGGATGCCCTGAAAGTGCTTAATTCCCTGATACGGGATATGCCGGAATATCCCGAGAAAATCAGCGCCGTGATTCAGACCGGTATCAACCAAACCAACAACGAATATCCGGTTTTCCGGGAGATTTCCACAAAAATTGCCGCTTACCGGCGCAATGGCTACACGAAAGACCCGAACCGTTTTCTGCTGGAAGACATCGAACAGATGGATATAAACGATGTCAGCCGTTTTTACCGTTCAAACGTGAAAGGGCGGACGCTTGTTTATGTCGTGGTAGGCAATTCGCGGAAGATGGACATGCGGCGCCTGGCGACGTTCGGCGATATTGTGCGCATGAGAAAACGGGATTTCTATCATTAATGCCGCGGCATCACTTCGGCAAAGGTTTTCTTTCTTTTCAGATAAAAACAAAGGAGCACGTTGCTCCGCAGCATCTCCGGAACCGTATTCGTGACGGTTTTGGCCAGATTTTCCCGGCGAGCGGGGAGATAGGCTTTTTTTAATTGCCGGAAAGCCTTGCGGGCGCGAACGACGGCGCACGCATTGTTTACATATCCGGTCAATAAAAACCGGGCGGCAGCCATATAATCCAGCCAGAACCGCAGACGCATCACCCGCGCCAACTCTTTTTCGGGCACATTCTTGTATACCATCAACAAATTGTTCCGGAAATTGAGGAACGTTTTCTGCGGGCTTTCCACTCCCAGCGTGCCGCCGCCGACGTGATAAACTACCGATTGAGGCGTACAGATCAACCGGTAGCCCCGCGAGCGTAAGCGCCAGCACAAGTCAATTTCTTCCTGGTGCGCAAAGAACCCGGCATCCAGGCCGCCTTCTTTTTTATATACGTCCGTTCGGATGAAAAAACACGCCCCGCTGACCCAAAAGACCGCGGCAGGCCGGTCATATTGCCCCCGGTCGTTCTCTACGCAGCTCAATATCCGTCCCCGGCAGAAAGGATACCCGTAACGGTCGATAAATCCCCCGCCGGCGCCGGCATATTCAAACCGGTCACGCTTTTTCCAGTCACGTATTTTCGGCTGCACGCCGGCCAGCGACACATCCTCTTCCAAGGCCTGCAACGGCTCGTCCAGCCAATGAGGCGTCACCTCCACATCACTGTTCAGCAAAACGGTATACGCCGTATCCTTTATTTCGGCCAGCGCACGGTTATATCCTTCCGCAAAACCATAATTCCGGTCAAGCAGCACAAGACGTACCGAGGGAAACTTCTCTCGGAGCATTTCTACGGACTGATCCGTAGAGCCGTTATCGGCCACAACCACTTCCGCCCACTCCTCCGGCGTATGAGCGATGACCGACGGCAGAAAGCGCTCCAACAGCGACTTTCCGTTCCAGTTTAATATGACCACAGCGACTTTTTTCATTTCTCGAACCTTTGATTTTTTGATCTATTCAGGCACAAAAGTAGGAATATTCTTCGGATTTTACCTGCCCCGAATTATGAATCATGAATGAAATGATTACTTTTGCAGAGAGAAAAAAAAACGCATCGCATTGAAAGATTTTATCATTACGGAAGAACGTACGGAAAAAGCCGTATTAGTCGGATTAATCACTCCCGAACAAAGTGAAAGGCAGGTAAGGGAATACCTGGAAGAGTTGGATTTCTTGGCGGAAACGGCCGGCATCCAACCGGTCAAACAATTCAGCCAACGATTGGACATGCCTCATTCCGTCACCTTTGTAGGAAGCGGAAAACTCCGGCAAATCAGTGAATATGTGGTTGAAAATGAAATCGGGATCGTGATCTTCGACGACGAACTGTCGGCCAAACAGCTGCGCAACATTGAAAAAGAGCTGAAAGTGCGTATACTGGACCGGACGAGCCTGATTCTTGACATTTTTGCCCGCCGGGCGCAGACGGCGCACGCCAAAACGCAGGTCGAACTGGCGCAATACCGCTATATGTTGCCCCGTCTGACGCGGCTATGGACACACCTGGAGCGGCAACGCGGCGGAATCAACATGCGCGGGCCGGGCGAGACGCAGCTCGAAACCGACCGGCGAATTATTCTGGACAAAATCTCCAAATTGAAAAAAGACCTGGAGGAGATCGACCGGCAAAAATCCTCTCAGCGCAAAAACCGCGGAAAGCTGGTGCGCATCGCCCTGGTGGGCTATACCAACGTCGGCAAATCGACCCTGATGACGTTGCTGAGCAAAAGCGAAGTCTTTGCCGAAAACAAACTGTTTGCGACGCTGGACACGACCGTGCGCAAGGTGATCATCGAAAATCTGCCGTTCCTGTTGTCCGACACGGTCGGATTTATCCGGAAGTTGCCGACCGAACTGGTGGAATCGTTTAAATCCACGCTGGACGAAGTGCGCGAGGCCGACCTCCTGGTGCATGTGGTCGACATTGCGCATCCGACGTTTGAAGAACAGATTGAAGTCGTCAAAAAGACCCTGGCCGACATCGGGTGCGAGGATAAGCCCGTCATCATCGTCTTTAATAAAATGGATGCGTTCACGTTTATCCCGAAGGAAGAGGATGATTTAACGCCGCGCGTGCAGGAAAACATTCCGCTGAGCGAGTTGAAAGAAACCTGGATGAGCCGGCTGCCGGGCAACTGTATTTTCATCTCGGCCAGGGAACGTACCAACATCGACACGCTGAAATCCATCCTCTACGAGCGAGTGAGGGAAATTCATGTCCGGCGTTTTCCATACAACGACTTCCTTTATCAGGATTATCGGGAAGAGGAAGAATGACGGCGGCAGCAACGGCCGGTGCGCCTGCCATTGTGTCGGTGTACGCTGCGATTGTTCGCCCGTAACGGGCTATTGTTCGGCTGTAACGGGCTATTGTTCGGCTGTAACGAGCGATTGTTTCGATGTAACGGGCGAATGTTTGAGATGAAACGGCGATTGTTTGCATGTAAACGGCCATTGTTTGGCTGTAAGCGCCCATTGTTTGGCTGTAACGGGCGATTGTTTGACTGCAAGCTGCCATTGTGTCAGTGTAAGCGGCAGTTTGCAGACAAACACAGACAGATGTTTGAATGTAACGGGCGAATGTTTCGGTGTAAGCGGCGAATGTTTGAATGTAACGGGCGAATGTTTCGGTGTAAGGGGCGAATGTTTGCATGTATCGGGAACCTTTTTTATTGACGGGCACATTATTTTAGATGCAAGAAGCATTATTTTCAATAAAATGGTCGATATGACTTATTTTTTATATACATTTGTTGCGCTTACGGCAAGAAAAAAAACATACGGTGAAACACATCGTTTACTAATTAAAATTTTATCAAGATGAATGATCGTCAAAATGCAAAACTGAACATGTATCAGTCTGTTTATAATACATGTCTGGAGTACGCTCCGGTCTATTCGGGCACTCCCGTATTTTTGAGCAGCCTGAATGCGTTGAATCAGGGCATCGCCCATATCCGTGAAACGGAACGGCAACAGGCGGATGCTGAAGTGAAAGGGACAACGCAGGAGAAAGCCGGCGTAGAAGACCTTCTGGTACAGTCGCTGCTCAAGACAGGCAGCGCGGTAAATGTGTATGCCTTCGAGAATGGCGATACGGATTTGCAGGTCAAGAGCAATCTGAATAAAAGCATGTTATACCGCATGGAAAACAATGTCTTGCTTGCAACAGCCACCGAGATCGTCATGATAGTGACCGTACTCATACTGAAATTGAAGGACTACGGCATTATTCAGTCCGATCTGGATGAACTCGTGAGCCGTACGGCAGCGTTTGAGTCGCTGATCGTTAAGCCGCGTACAACCATCGACAAGCATAAGTTGTATACCCAAAACCTGATGCGGTGTTTTTCGGAGGCGGACTCTATCCTGTTTGACAAGTTAGACAAACTGATTAACCTTTTTAAAACGTCGTCGCCGGATTTCTATCTTAACTACAAGATCGCACGTAATATTATCAATACCAGCGTGCGGAAGAGACATCCCGAAACGGAAAATACAGACGGAAACAAGTAGAAAATTGATCCTGAAACAATTAACCCCCAAATTCATTGTTAAATACCCGTAATGCGCCAAAATGAACCCGTTCCGGGTTATGGTAACCGGCAAAACCGAACGTGTGGTGCGTATCCAGCCATCCGTGATCCTTGTGTCCTCGCGTGTTGGCTTTGTGTAAGATTGTTTCCATGAGAATTTATTCAGTCAATGATTCGGTATTCATTCATAATTCATAATTGTTTAAAGAAATCGTTTCCTTTGTTATCCACCAGTATGAAGGCCGGGAAATTTTCCACCTCGATTTTCCAGATGGCTTCCATGCCCAGTTCCGGATATTCGAGACATTCCACCCGGCGGATGCTTTCGAGCGCCAGTACGGCTGCCGGGCCACCGATGCTGCCGAGATAGAAACCGCCGTATTTGTGGCAGGCATCCGTCACCTGTTGGCTACGGTTCCCTTTGGCGATCATCACCATGCTGCCGCCGTGCGATTGAAACAGGTCGACATAGGAATCCATCCGGCCGGCCGTTGTGGGGCCAAACGAACCGGAAGCCATCCCGGCCGGCGTCTTGGCCGGGCCAGCGTAATAGATCGGGTGATCTTTGACGTATTGCGGCAAGTCCTCGCCCCGGTCGAGGCGCTCCTTCAGTTTGGCATGGGCAATGTCGCGGCCGACGATGATCGTACCGTTCAACGACAGGCGCGTGGCTACCGGATAGTTGTCCAACGCTTTCAGTATCCCGGCCATCGGCTGGTTCAGGTCAATGCGGACAGCATTGCCTTCACCCGCTTGGCGGAAGGTTTCGGGAATGAAACGTCCGGGGTTTTCTTCCAGTTTTTCGATCCAGATACCGTCTTTGTTGATTTTCGCCTTGATGTTACGGTCTGCCGAACATGACACGCCCATCCCGACGGGACACGACGCGCCGTGACGCGGCAGGCGGACAATGCGTATGTCGTGCGCAAAATATTTGCCGCCGAATTGCGCTCCCAATCCGATATGATAAGCTTCTTCGAGCACTTGGCGTTCGAGTTCGACGTCGCGGAAAGCCTGTCCGCCTTCGTTGCCTGTCGTGGGCAGATGGTCGTAGTAATGCGTGGAAGCCAGCTTGACGGTTTTCAGGTTCGTCTCGGCCGATGTGCCGCCAATCACGAAAGCAATGTGATACGGCGGACAAGCTGCCGTGCCCAGCGTTTTCATCTTTTCCACGAGATAGGGTACGAGTGTGGCGGGATTCAACAACGCTTTGGTTTCCTGGAAAAGGTAAGTCTTATTGGCCGAACCGCCGCCTTTGGCGATGCAAAGGAATTTGTATTCGGCGCCTTCGGTGGCATAGAGGTCAATTTGCGCCGGCAGGTTGCAGCGTGTATTGATTTCATTGTACATGTCTAAGGGCACATTTTGCGAATAACGCAAGTTTTCTTCCGTATACGTTATATATACACCTTTCGAAAGCGCTTCGGCATCGTTGCCGTCAGTCCATACCCGCTGACCTTTTTTGCCGGTAATGATCGCCGTGCCGGTATCCTGGCAGAAGGGCAGTTTGCCTTTGGCCGACACTTCGGCATTGCGCAGGAAGGTCAACGCCACAAACTTGTCGTTTTCGCCGGCTTCCGGATCGGCGAGGATGTCCGCCACCTGTTGCTGATGTTCGGGACGCAGCAGGAAAGCCACATCACGAAAAGCCGTGTTCGCCAGTTTGGTTAGCCCTTCGGCTTCGATCTTCAATATCTCTTTGCCTTCAAAGGTGGTGGTTGATACATGTTCTTTGGTGAGCAAATAATACTCGGTCGTGTCTTTTCCCATCGGAAAAGGCTCTTGATACTTAAATTCGGGTGTTGCCATATTTTAAAATTCGGTTTAGTTCGTCGTGCAAATATAAAAATTAAAGTTCAGGATTCAAAAATTCGGCGGAAACATTTCATCGTTTCCTTGAAATTCATCCGGTTATATATCATGCTCTTTCCCACAATTTCCGGGTGGTTCTTTTTTCAGCAAATAAATTTTAATCATGGAACGATACACTTCTGCATAATTTTTCATATATTTGGGGCAATTATGATTCATGCAAAGTAACGTGTCTAATCAGAATATTTCTATTGGTAAAATAAAGGATGGTGATGCCGGTGAATTTGAACGAATGTTTCATTTATACTATAAACGGCTGTGCATCTATGCGGAAACCATTACGGGAAATAGCCTTGAGGCGGAAGAAATTGTTTGCAACATGTTTGTCCGGTTGTGGGAGAAACGGGCACAATTGAACATCCGTACATCGGTCGAATCCTATATCGTTTCGTCCGTTCATCATGATTCGCTCAATTATCTGAAGCATGTAAAGGTAGAAGAAAAATACTGGGAGGCGGCGCAATACCAGCTGCAACATGCGGATCTGTTATCGCCGGAAAGCTACGAGACGCCTTTGACCGCCATTCTCACGAAAGAATTGAGCGACCACATCGAAAAAGCCATCCAGACCCTGCCACCACAATGTCGCGAGATTTTTATCCTCCACAAGATGGACGGGCTGTCATACGAGGAGGTCGCCCGAAAATTAGGCGTATCCATCAATACCGTCCGCACACAAATTACCAGAGCCATGAAAAAAATGCGGGCGTCCCTGTCCCGTTTTCTTTAATGATTCAGCGCTTCTACTTGTTTTTGTAAGGCTTCGATTAGTTTTTGGCTTTCGGCAAGGGCTTGATCCTTTTCGGCAATGACTAGATCCTTTTCAGCAAGAGCTTGGGTCTTTTCGGCCAGGGCTTGGGTCTTTTCGGCGAGGTTATCCGTAAGCGTTCTGTCCAGACTTACCGTATCCCAAAATTTATCATATGCCTCCAGTTCGCCGGGAGTATAGGCGCCGACTTCACATATCTCTACCGCTTCTTTCAAATAGGCGTTTTCCAGTAATGCCGGATCTATTTTGTATATGTTCTCGCCCACTTCCTTGAGAAAGCGCAGCCACAACACACGCATTTTCTTTTCGTCCGTCGTTTCGGGCACAAATTTGGGCAACTCCACCAGCACAAATTCCAGCCCTTCGATCACTTCGTCGCTGTTTTCCACATTCACAATCGCATAATGATGATAATAATTATCGCCCGGCGTATAGGTATCATTGATGACGGCAAGGGTATATACCGGCTGTATCAGGGTGTATGTTTTGCCCTTCGGTAATTGACGCGCATACGCTTTGGTGGCGTTCAGCAACATCCGGTTCTTGAAATGGGAACCCCAGTAGTTCTGCATCTCTACGATGAATACCCGTCCCGTGCTTTCCACGCATTTGACGTCCACAATGGAATTTTTCCCGGTCGGCGTCTCGGGCAACTGTTCCGGCGGAACATAGGTTATATCCACAATGCTGTGCCCTTCCGGTAACGGCAACAGTGCATTGAGAAAACTCTTCACCAGTTCGGGATGCTCACCGAACACTTTCTTGAAAGGTATATCGTTTTTGGGGTCTAAATAGCGTGCCATATCTCATTATTATTATATGATGCCGTAAAGATACAAAAAAATTTCATGACAAAGCAGTCCCGTTTGATCCCCAAGGAGCTGTCATGATAAAAAAAGTAAAAAAACAGGCAGGTTGTCACATCAATTCCGGATTAAGTTGTCTACCGTTATGAACAAACGTAAAAAAGAATTTTACTTGTGGAACAGATACCGGAACATATCAAATCTATCCTTACCGCCCTCTTTGCAGGTGCGGCCACCGATACGGAAGTAAACACCTTGCGGGAATGGGTTGACGCATCGGCCGATCATTATGACTTGTTGCGGAAATACAGAAAAATACAGTACTTGTTACGAAGTTACGGACAGAGAAACAAATACGATTCTTCCGAGGCATGGGAGAAACTAACGCTCATGCTAAAGAAAGATGCTTCGCGCCGGACGTTACGTTTGCTCAAACAGATCGGGCGTTACGCCGCCATGATCCTCCTTGCTTTCGGCAGTGGAATGGCGGCGATGTATTATGTTTCCCTTGCACAGGACAGGGAAACTGCGCCCGAAGAAACAGCCGATTTCTTTACCGAATATACGGTGCCTTACGGTTCCAAGTCGATGATTACCCTGCCCGACAGTTCCTCAATCTGGCTGAATGCCGGCAGCAAGCTGCGTTACAGTTCGGCTTTCAACCGGACGAACCGGGAAGTCTTTGTCGAAGGAGAAGCCTATTTCAAGGTCGCCCGGAACGAGGCGAAACCCTTCTTTGTGAAAACCTCCGCCGTCACGTTAAAAGTCTTGGGAACCAGTTTCAATATAAAAGCCTATCCGGAAGAAAACAACGTTGAAACAACTGTCGAGACCGGAACGGTACAGGTATTAAGAAATGTAGAAGGCAAACTGATGGACAAGCTGGTTTTGACGGCCGGCCAGAAGGTGATGGTGATTAAATCCGCCCGCACCGACAGCCGGGCAACACAACCGATCCCGCTGCCCGAACCGCTCAAAGCGGTGATGCCGGAAGCCGTGGCCGAAAAAACGATTGTCACCAAAAACGTAACCGCCGAATTGTATACTTCGTGGAAAGACAATCGATGGATCATAGAAAAGGAACCGCTGGACAAACTGGCGGTCAAACTGGAACGGCGCTATAATATACACATCACTTTTGCGGACGAACAACTCAAGTATTTCTCCTTCTCGGGCACGTTGCAGGATGAAACATTGGAGCAAGTGCTGGAGGTGATCAAATTGTCGGCCCCGGTAGATTATATCGTGAAACAAAACAAAGTGAAATTGCAGAGAAACAAGTGGATTAAAAACTAAAATATGTACCTTATAAAACCAATTATGCCTATGATAAAAAAAAGAGAAAAGACAAAAAACTGTGCTGCGGATAGAAATATCCCGAATTGTGAACGAATTTTTTATGTGAATCAATAACAAAAACCGGATTAATAACAAAAACCGGATTTTAGGTAGAACTACAAAACAAAAAAAATATGAATGGTAAAAAAAGACTTTTTTATTCCGAGTTAGGTCGGATAATGAAATTTGTATGTGTGATGCTTTTTATCGGTATCGTAAGTTTGTCGGCCAACACATCCTCCAGGGATCAGAAGCTGACCATCCGAAACCAAAAAGGAACACTAAGCGAGATTTTCAAGGAAATTGAAAAACAGAGCGATTACCGGTTTTTCTATAATGATGAACTGGTAAGCATTGAGAAAAACATCTACAGTCTGGATGTGAAAAACAATTCCATTGATGAAGTGTTGACCCATTTATTGGCCAACACGGGATTGAAGTACAGAAAGATGGACGACAATTTGATTGTTATTTCATCGAATGAATTATTGCAAAGCGTCTCCGTCTCAGGTACGGTGGTGGATGCAGCCGGCGAGCCGGTCATCGGGGTAAACGTGTTCGTGCAAGGAACGACGACCGGTACGATTACCGACATTGACGGTAAATTCGGCCTGAATGTGCCGGATAATAATGCGGTACTTGTCTTTTCGTTTATCGGATATGCTACCCAGGAGATCAAGGTCGGTTCGCAACGGACTTTGAGAATCACCCTGCTCGAAGACAATCTGCAACTGGAAGAAGTGGTAGTCGTGGCATACGGTACGGCCAAGAAGAAAGACCTGGTCGGCGCCGTTACGACGATTGATTCCAAAGTCGTATCGCAGCAGTCCGTCTCGTCTGTCTCCAAAGTATTGGAAGGCGCTGTGGCCGGCGTACAGTTGTCCAGTATCGACGGACAACCCGGCGCCGACATGTTGATTCGTATCCGTGGCGTCGGTTCGGCCCAAGAAGGCAATGCCAATGCCTTGATCGTTATCGACGGAGTACCGGCTTTGACGGACAACATCCTGACGACCATCAACCCGAAGGATATCGAAACGGTTACGGTACTGAAAGATGCTGCTTCTACAGCCTTGTACGGTTCGCGCGGCGCCAACGGTGTAGTATTGGTTACCACCAAGAAAGGCGTTCAGGGCAAAACCAAAGTATCATACGAAGGTCGGTTCGGTGTTAACCAGGTCGGAACAAACGGTAAATATGACTTGATTGATCAGCCGAAGGACTTGTATGAATATGCATGGTTGAGTATCTATAATGACGTCCGGTACAGATCAAACGATCGGTTTACCACGAACGTGAAAAATCCGAACATGTCGCACGAAGACGCCGCCTTGTTTGCAAGCCAGCATTTGTTCGATTACAACGGAAGCACGACGGCGTTTCAACGGAACAACCTGGGCAACTGGATGCTTTATAACGTGCCGGGTGCACAGTTTTCGCCAACCGGTTCGGGAGACAACATAAGCGCGACCATGTCGGGAGCCTACCTGGTCAATCAGGACGGGAAACTGAACTCCAGCGCACAGTTGCTGTACCATGACCCCTACTATGACTACTATTTTGTCGACAGATCCCGTCAGGAACACAATGTCTCCGTCAGCGGCGCGTCCGACAAGGTAGACTACTTTGTTTCCGGAAGTTTCCTTGACGACCCGGCTTATGTAGAGATTGCCATGTTCAAGCGTTATTCCGCCAGAGGAAATGTCAATGTGAAGATTACCGACTGGCTGAAGGCCGGTATCAATACCTCGTACTCCAACCGTACCACGCAACAGCCGCCCACCCGTTACGGACGTAACCCGGGCGCTGCCGGACAGAACTATTTCCGCTGGTACACCGGAGGTAATACCCTGGCGTCTATCTGGGCGCACAATGCGGACGGCTCGTATAAATACGGCGCCGACGGCCAAAAGGTATTCACCAGCGCACAAGGCTTGACACCTACACCGCTGGGCGGCAGCGGATCGGCAACGGATCCTGCCGGAAAAACCAGCGTGATTTACGGTTCGTATGATTTGCCGTATATTTTTGAAACCGACAAGGATATTACGACGTCCAATGATGTGGGCGTTCGCGGTTATGTGGAAGTGAAATTCCTGAAGGATTTCGCCTTTACGGCCTCCGTCAATCAGGATGCGTTTTTCTCGCTCAGGCATCGTTACTGGAATAATCGTACCGGCGGCGCGCTCAGTTATCAGGGCGCTATGGGCGAAACCTACGAGCACACCTATAACCTCGACCTGCAACAGCAGTTGACCTGGAACAAGACAATCGGCAAACACCGCATCAATGCGCTGGCCGGTCACGAGTTTCAGAAATACAGCCTGAAGAACATGTCCATGAGAGTGAATAACTCGCTTATCGACGGGTTCGACGCATGGGCTAACTTTAAGGGATACAACTACGGCAGTACGTTCGGCAACGGCAACGGCGCCAATCTTTTCGCCATGGAAAGTTATTTTGGTCGCGTCGATTACGTGTACAACGACAAGTATTACGGCGAAGTATCGCTGCGTCACGACGGTTCATCCAAGTTTAAATATGCCGAAAACCGTTGGGGTACTTTCTGGAGTGTCGGCGGCGGCTGGCGTATCTCCGGCGAAGAATTTATGTCGGGTACGACAGACGTTCTGAATGATTTGAAACTCCGTGCCGACTACGGTGTGACCGGTAACCAGAACGGATTGGGCTATTATTCCGGCTACCAGACATGGAATCTGGGGTATACCAGTTTGTCCTATTCCGGCGAAGGCTGGACGGTACCGGCGGCCAACATGACCCTCGGCATCGGCGCTTTCCCCAACGACGCATTGACATGGGAAAATGTACAAAGCGTGGACGTGGGGCTTGACTTCCGTTTGTTCAACCGTGTGTCCGCTACGTTGGATTACTTCAACCGTACGACAACGAATATGATCTGGAACCAACCGATTGCCTATTCGCTCGGTCAGGAAACGCTGGACAAGAACACTGCGAAAATCAACAACTGGGGTCTTGAGGCAACGGTGGATGTGGCGCTCATTCAAAACAAAGACCTCTTTTGGTCCGTCAATTTCAATACAACTCATTACCGGTCTGTCCTCAAATCCATTCCTCCCGGCGTAGGCGATCCCGATAAGGGCAATACCTTTACGCAGGGCAGTTGGAACTGCTTCCTGCGCGGCGAAGGAAAAGATTTTTACAATCTGTACATATATCGTTACATGGGCGTAGACCCGAATACGGGGCTTGCCTTGTACAAGGCGACAGTTACGGCAGACGACTTGACCCAGGCGGCGGCCAATCCGAACGATGTTCGCTACAAAGACGTTGTAGGCAAGAATGTGGGCGATGAAATCAGCACGACCAATTATGAGTTGGCCGACCAGTATGAATATGGCTCCGTATTGCCTAAACTCTATGGTGGTTTCGGAACGACGTTACGCTACAAAGGTTTCGACCTGTCAGCCTTGTTTGCCTATCAGTTGGGTGGTAAATTCATGAGCTTCGATTATGGTAACAATTTGTATGAAGGTAGCACCGGCGACCACAAACAACATATCGGACGCTCTGTTTCGTCCGACTTGTGGGGCAATACCTGGACGCCTGAGAATACCGGAGCCAAATTCCCCATGCAGATGGCGGAAGGCGACGCCTATTATTCCGGCGCTTCGGCAGGTGACTGCAAGTTTACCGATTTGGTTGTTTTCAGCGCTTCGTACCTGAATGTAAAAAACATCACCTTCGGATATTCCATACCGAAAAATATCTTGGGCAAAGTGGGATTTATTGACAGTTTCCGCATCTTTGGAACCTTGGATAATGTATGGACTAAAACGGCGAAATCCGGAGTGGATCCTCGCATGTCGTTCACCGGCGGATATGATGTCGGCGCATCGCCCTATCCGTACCAGAGAAGCATGTCCGTAGGTGTTGATATTAATTTCTAACGTAATAAAAAAATACAGGAATATGAAAAAATATTTGATCTTATCATGTTTGGCAGGACTGGTTTTTACCTCCTGCAGTGATCAACTGGAAATAACTCCTCCTAACAACATTATTCAGGAGCAGATCGACGAGTTACTTGCCAGTGACGACGAAGCTATCAAGCAGAAAGTGTTTGCCGGACTGGCATCGGGTTTGCCCGCTACGTTTCGCTCTGCTGTACCGGGCGGTGAATCCGTCGGTCGTTACAACGACATACAGGGACTGGAATCCATGCGTAATTTAGCGGCTAACGATGTCGTATTCGGAGCCGCCCGTCCAAACAGTTGGGGAGCGGATGAATATGAAGTTGCGGATTTGTACCAATCCAACTCTCCCAAAAACTATCCGTACTGGAGAGTCGGCTGGATCAATATCAATGCAGCTAACAAGTTGCTGATGTATCTTACGCCCGAAGTGGTGGGCAATTCGGCCATCCTGAAACAGTACAAGGCGATGGGGCTTACCGTACGCGCCTATTATTACAACTGGCTGATGGAAACCTATCAGGATGCCTACATGAATGGCGGCAGCGGCAAACTGGGACTGATGTGGTATGACGAGTGGAAACCGACGCAGCCTAACAAGGCGCGTGAGTCGGCTACCCAGACCTATGCCCACATCAAGGAAGATATTGCGGAAGCGGTTCAACTGTTTAGCCAAACCATCGGCTATACGCCGGAAACCAGCGATATTGACCTCGGGGTGGCAGCCTTTGTACAGGCGCGTGTGGCATTGTGCGCAGGCGACTGGAACACGGTTGTCAGCGCCAGCAACATCATCCTGGACAAGACGAACACGCTGATGGACGAATCGCAGTATGTACAGACGCCGGACGAAGAAGATGAGTGGTATTATGCGGAAAACAATGCGTTTCTCAATAATGCCATCAATCCGGAAGTGTTGCTTGGATGGGATCGCACCATATCGCTCAAAACCAACGGCGCATGGCGCAATGTATTTATCAGCAGCTATGGAGGTTCCAACTTGTGCTGGTGGCGTATAGACAATCGGCTCTATGAGCAGATCGATGCTAACGACTACCGGAAGGACAACTTCCTGGCTAATGATTTCGGCGATTATGAGTATCCGGCGAACGGCGGTACGTATACTATCCCGGCTTATTCGAATCTCAAATTCGCTGCGATGGCAAGAGATAAGGCCGGTCAGGACAAGAATACCTGCAACCAGGTAGACGATGCTTACATGCGCCTGTCCGAAGTATATCTGATGAAAGCCGAAGCTCAGGAAGCCGCCGGTGACGCCAACGGCGCCAAAGCGACGCTCAACACCCTGCTGGCTGCTCGCAGCAAAACGGGACAAACCCTGACCTGCGATAATTATCAAGGCGCAGCCAATTTGTCGCTCAAACAGTTCATCCAGTTGCAATGGCGCATCGAAATGTGGGGCGAACGGGGAATTGAGTTCTATAATAACAAACGCTGGAACATTCCTGTTGACAGGACTTCGTCGGCCAATCATACGGCAAAGCCTACCTATCCGGTCAGCCTGATGACGCTTGCGATACCCAGAAACGAAATGGACTACAATCCCTTGTGCGAACAAAATTGATTAGTTGACAATACTTAAATATTTAGTAAAAGACCTGCCGAGACTGTTCCCAGCAGGTCTTTTTTACTCTTAATGCAAATATATCAGATGAAGACAATTATCGCTTACCTGTTGCCGTGCCTGCTTTTTATTTTCGGTGCATGCCGTTCAAATGAACCGAACCGTTTGGCATCGGCAAAAATCGAAAAGAATCATGGCCGGATGACTTATCTTATTAATGGAAAATCATATTTTCCCATGATCTATTCCACGCCCTCTTTCGGAAAACTGCGTGGCGCTCTTACTGCCGACGGAAAAACAAACTTTACCAATTTCACCCGTGCCGGGATTGATTTGTTCGAGGCGCCTGTTTACATACGAAACGCCTGGAATGAAGACGGAACGCTCAATACCGAAGCTATTGATGAAGAATTGACCGATAATATGCGAAGCGCTTTCGCCATCAATCCCAATGCTTTTTTTCAAATCAGGATCATGCTCAATGCACCGGCCTGGTGGCACGGTAAATACCCGGAAGAACTGGTGAATTATGCCAAAGGGCCTGTCAATTTCGACTATGACCTTCGTCAGCCTCCCTATGGGGGTGACGGAGATAACCTGCGAGCGCCCAGAGCCAGTATGGCATCGGAACGCTGGAAAGACGAATCCACCCAAATGCTGCAAAAGTTTATGGATTATATGCAGACTACGGACGTGGGCAACCGCATCTATTCCTTTATGATCTGTGCCGGAGTGTTCAACGAATGGCATTATTACGGATTCAAACACGAACCCGACACGGGAGACGCCATGACCCGGTATTTCCGAAAATGGTTAGCTGCCAAATATCAAACCGACGAGGCTTTGCAGAAGGCCTGGCAGGATCGGCAGGCGACGATAGCAACCGCAACGGTTCCCGATCTGGCCGAACGCCGGCAAAATACGGGCGTGTTTCGCGATCCGCAAAATGAACGCAGAATCATAGATTATTTTTATTGCCATCATGAAACAGTGGCCGCAGCAATCGAACATTTCACCAAATACGTCAAGACAAACTGGCCGAGTGACGTGCTCGTCGGGATTTTCAACGGCTATTTCTTTTGTCATGACGATTTTAATTCCGGCGGTCATTTAACCTTTGACCGGATACTCAAGTGGCCTTACATTGATTTCATCGCCAGTCCGTTCAACTATCACAAAAGTTCCAGAGAACTGGGCGGCAACAGTCAGCCGCGCGCCATTGTAGAATCCATCAACCTGCATGGAAAACAGTACATGTCCGAACAGGACGGAGGGACTCACCTCTCGTATCCGAACGGGCTGAAGGTCGATTCATTCCGTAACGAGGACGAAAGCATCTCCCGTATGAGAAGCCCCTTTGCGCAAATGGTCAATCATGCGACAGGATACTGGTTCTTTGACTTTGGCGATTCCGGCAACTGGAACTCTTCGGCAATGATGGCCGAAGTGCAGCATCAAAAAGATTATTGTGACGCGCTTTTGAAACATGAATATACATCCGTGGCAGACGTGGCCTTTATTTATGATTTCAATACGTACTACTATCTGGCGGAAACGGACAATCGCCAGACCAATGAAATACAAAACACCTCGGCCAGCTGGATGACTGCGGACGCATACAGAAGCGGTGCGGCTTTCGACACCTATCTGCTAAACGATCTGCCGCTGATGGACATTGACAGGTACAAAGTCTTTGTTTTCGCCACCACTTATTACATGACGGATGAACAAATCGACTTTATCAATACAAAAATCAAGAAAGACGGCAGAACCGTTATTTTCACCTATGCACCGGGATACACGGACGGCGAGAAACTGGATATTGACAGAATCAAGGCGTTGACGGGTGTGAATGTCCGGCAAATCAGTATGGACGTTCCGCCTCAAATCACCGTGAACGGAACCCATTATGGCCTGACCGAGTCCGGAGAGGCCGGAAAGTTTACGGTCAGCCCGCTGTTCGAGATCTGCTGCGACAATGATACGGAAGTACTGGCCAAATACAGGGATTCCGATATGACCGCGATTGTAAAAAAGCGCAACCCGGATCATACGGTCGTATATGCCGCACTCCCCCTGCGCAATCCCGATTTTATGCGCCGGCTTTTTCAGGAAGCGGGAGCGCACATCTATGGCGATGCCAATGATGTCATTCTTGCAGGAAACAGTATGGTCTGTGTCAGTACCCGGGAGGATGCGGGAGGAAAAAGAATCATCCATCTGAAAAACGGGAAACAGGTAACTCTTGAACTCAAACCGGCTTCCACTGTCATTATTGACGACCAAACCGGAACCGGTCTGTTTGATTAACATCAGAAAGAAATTGAGAATTGAGAATTGAGAATTGAGAATGAAACAATAATTATATCGAACACGGAGGCTTGGGAGCACGGATAGAAACATTGTTTCCGGACACAATCCGGACAGGATTTCGATCGTCAAGAACCTTGACGGACACAATCCGAACAGGATTCCGATTGTCAAGAGTCTTGACGGACACAATCCGAACAGGATTCCGATTGTCAAGAACCTTGACGGACACAATCCGAACAGGATTCCGATTGTCAAGAGTCTTGACGGACGCAATCCGATCAGGATTGCAAACATTTCAGACTGAAACGGACGCAATCGGGTCATGATTGTAAACATTTCGGACTGAAACAAACGCAATCGGGACAGGATTGCAAACATTTCAGACTGAAACGGACGCAATCGGGTCATGATTCCAAACATTTCAGACCGAAACAAACGCAATCGGGTCACGGTTGCAAACATTTCAGACTGAAACGGACGCAATCGGGTCATGATTCCAAACATTTCAGACTGAAACGGACGCAATCGGGTCATGATTGTAAATATTTCAGACCGAAACAAACGCAATAGGTCATGATTTCAAACATTTCAGACCGAAACAAACGCAATCGGGTCACGGTTGCAAACATTTCAGACTGAAACGGACGCAATCGGGTCACGGTTGCAAATATTTCAGACTGAAACGGACGTACTCTTGGAAAAAGACTTGCAGTAAAAAAACTATTTGTAACTTTGAGCGTTCAACGCATTAAACATGGATAGTATGTATATGAAGAAGATTAATTATATTCGATTCGACTGGGCGATTAAGCGTCTGTTGAGGCAAAAGGCCAACTATGATATACTGGAGGGCTTCCTGTCGACCGTGCTCAACGAAGATATACGCATTAAGCGGATATTGGACGAAGAGGGCAAGATAGATAGCGTGGACGACAGGATCAATCGTATCGGTCTGCTGGCCGAAAACAGCGCCGGCGAACTATATATTATCGAAGTGCAGAACAATCGAGAACCGGACTTTTTCCATCGGGTGTTATGCGGTATTACCAAAGGCGTGACAGACTATATCAGTGAAGGAAACGCTTACGGTCGGGTAAAAAAATTATACTGCATCAACATTATCTATTTTGAACTCGGACTGGGAAAAGACTGTGTCTATCACGGGCACACGAAGTTTCGCGGGATTCACGGGAACGATGTATTGTGGTTGACCGAATCTTCGCGAAAACAGCTTGTTTGCGAGGCTGTGGGTGACGTTTGTCCGGAATATTATTTTTTGCGTGTGGATAATTTCGATAAGAAGACTCCGGTCACACAGCCGGACGAATGGATCTATTTTCTCAAGACAAGCGAGATACCGGAAACCGCCAAAGCAAAAGGCTTGCCGGAAGCGCGCGAACGTTTGCGCGTAGATAAAATGAGTGATTCCGACCGGGCGACGTATAATGCCCACGTGGAAGCCCAGCGTTATCAACGGAGCGTGATCAAGACCGGAAGAATAGAAGGACTGGAAGAAGGCGAAGCAATAGGTCTGGAGAAAGGTGAAAAGATCGGTTTGGAGAAAGGCAAAAAGATCGGACAGGAGAAAACGTTTGTCGAAATCGTACAAAACGCACACCGCAACGGGCTGACCGTTGAGCAAATCCGGGCGATCACGCAGCTTGACGAAGAACAGATCCGGAAAATAATTGAGAGTTGAATTTTTGAACTGTTGAATTTTTATATGTAGAAGCAAATTTTATTACGATGAAAAGATATTTATTTTTATTATTGACATGTGTTACTCTGACGGCCTACGGGCAGAAGGAGTACAAGGCATCGCTGTTCGGCATCAAGTCGAACGGCACGACGCTGAATACGACGTCGATCCAGCGAGCGATCGACTACATCAGCGAAAACGGCGGCGGTACGCTGCATTTTTACGTCGGGCGATACCTGACGGGAACGGTTTTCCTCAAGTCCAACGTGACGGTCAACCTGCACGAGGGCGCGATACTCCTGGGTTCGACCAATCCGTATGATTACCGGGAAGTGGAAAAAGTGCGTATGCCCGCTTTGGTATGCGCCTTTCAGGCCGACAACATTGCCGTCGTGGGCAAAGGCGTCATTGACGGTCAGGGGCGCGAACTGTGTTACAACTACCTCGACCAGCAGCAGAAAGGCGTCATGCCGGATGCGATTCGCTACGACCGTCCCGGCTATCGGCCGCAGGGCGTGTACCTGCGCGAATGTAAGAACGTAACCGTGAAAGGCATCACGATCAAGAGCGCCGCCGGATGGACGTTTGAACCCGACCAGTGCGAGAACATGCTCGTGGACAGCGTGACGGTGCTGGGTCTCGATTTCTGGAACAACGACGGCATCGACATCGTGGACTGCAAAAACTTCCGCCTGCTGAACTCGTTTATTGATGCGGCGGACGACGCGATCTGCTTCAAGTCGCACGACGCCAATACGTGCAACGAGAACATCGAGGTGCGCAACTGCGTCGCCCGTTCGAGCGCCAGCGCCATCAAGTTCGGCACCGTATCGGCCGGCGGCTATAAAAACATACGCCTTATAAATAACAAGGTATACAATACGCACCGTTCGGCCGTCACGATAGCGATACCCGACGGCGGCTTTGCGGATGGCATCCTCGTGGACAGCCTGTACGCCTACAACACGAGCAATGCGATTTACCTGCGCATCGGCGCCCGCAATACAAGCCGTCCGGCCGGCACGCTGAAAAACGTGACGATCCAAAACATGTATTGCGAGATACCCGCCGGCAAAGCCGACACGGATTACCCTTACGAAGGGCCGATTGAAGACAATCCCCGCAATATCTCGCCCGCCTCGATCGTCGGGCTTGAAGGCGGACATGATATTGAGAATATCACGATTCGCAATATCCATCTGGTCTATCCGGGCGGCGGAAACGCCCGTTACGCTCACCGGGGACTGACGCCGGCCGAACTGGAGGCGATCCCCGAAATGCCCCGCTCGTATCCCGAATTTTCGCAGTTCAAGGAATTGCCCGCATGGGCGTTCTGGGTGCGTCATGCACGGAATGTGACGTTTGAAAACGTTAAGGTGACGGCTCACGAACGCGATTACCGTCCGGCCATCGTGTTGCAGGAAGTCGACGGCGTCACGCTGACGGATATGACTTACGACGAACCGGGAGGCCGGAAAAAACAGGTGCATACCTGGAAAGCAAAAAATATTGTTCAAAAATAATCAAGCAGAACTTATGATAAAGTATATAATTAGATTCCTGATATTAAATGCAGCGGCGCTCGTGTACGTACAGTCGCTTGCAGCCGCGGATTACGACGTGCGCGACTTTGGCGCCGTGAACGACGGCCTCTTCGTCAACACACGCATCATCCAACATGCGATCGACCATGTGCACGCCGGCGGTGGCGGACGGCTTGTCTTTGAACCGGGCGCCTACGTGACCGGCAGCATCTACCTCAAGTCCAATGTCACGCTCCATCTCGAACAGGGCGCCACCCTGCTCGGCTCGACCAATCCCTGGGACTACGTCAAAGACCCGACCGTGGGCTGGAAATCCATGATTTTCGCCATCCGGCAGGAAAATGTCGGCATCACGGGCAAGGGCATGATTGACGGGCGCGGATTCGTCACGGCCAACAACATGATCAAGTACATCCAGAAAGGACTGTTCGACGACCCGCTCCGGAACGACCGCCCCGGCGAAACAAACCGTCCCGAAAACATTTATTTCCGCGAGTGTGTCAACGTCACGATTACGGGCATCACGCTGAAAGACCCTGCCAGCTGGAACCAGACGTACGATCAGTGCCGGAATGTCTACGTGGACGGCATCACGACCGACTGCAAGGCGTACTGGAACAACGACGGCATCGACATCGTGGACTGCGACGGCGTGGTGATCAAAAACTCGTATTTCGATGCGGCCGACGATGTGATCTGCTTCAAGTCGCATGACGCAAACGCCATTTGCCAGAACGTGACGGTCGACAACTGCACCGGGCGTTCGAGCGCCAACGGGCTGAAGTTCGGCACCGTCTCGCGCGGCGGGTTCCGCAATTTCAAGATCACCAACCTGACGATATTCGACACCTTCCGTTCGGCCATCACCTTTGCGGCCGTCGACGGGGGAACGATCGAAAACATCGTGGTGGACGGTGTGAAATCCATCAACACGGGCAATGTGATTTACCTGCGCATCGGCGACCGCTGGAGCAACGGCAAGAAGCCGGTATTGAAAGACATCGTCATCCGCAATGTCTATGCCGAAGTGCCTTATGACAAGCCCGACGCGGGTTACGGCTACGAAGGGCCGGTCGAGGACAATCCCCGTAACATCTCACCCGCGGCAATCGTGGGGCTGCCCGGCTTGAGGATTCAAAACGTGACGCTCGAAAATATCGAAATCGTATATCCGGGCCGGGGCGACTCGCTGTATGCCAAGGTGGGTCTGACGCCGGACGAACTGGATGCGATACCCGAAATGGAAAAGAGCTATCCCGAATTTTCGCAGTTCAGGGAGTTGCCCGCATGGGGATTCTACGTCCGCCACGCCGACGGCATCACGTTCCGGAACGTCACCTTCACGGCCACTGCGCCCGACTACCGCCCGGCCATCGTGACGGACGACGTGAAGGGCGTCACCTTCACGGGCGTGAAGTTCAACGAACCCGGCTCGAACGGCAAACAACAAATATTTAATTACAAAACGTCGAATATTAATATAGAATAGAATACATCATGAGCAAACGGATTTTTTCTTTTATCATACTCGTAACGGCTGCGCTGCACTTGTCGGCGCAGGAGGGCGGAGGACAGGTTTACAAGGCGTCGCTGTTCGGCTGCGTGTCCGACGGCATCACGCTCAACACGAACTCCATCCAGACGGCCGTCAATACCCTCAGCGAGAAAGGCGGCGGATCGCTGCATTTTTACGTAGGCCGTTACCTGACCGGCACAATACACCTGAAGAGCAATGTCACGATCGTCCTGCACGAAGGCGCCGTACTGGTCGGCATCCCGTCGATATATGACTACGACAGCCCCGCGGCAGACGCCCCCCGCGGGCTGATCATTGCCGCGGGACAGCATAACATCGGCGTCATCGGCGCCTTGCCCGAAACGCCCTCTGTCCCGGCGGCGGTAGAGCCTGAAATCATCGGCATGGGCGTCATACAGGGCTGGGGCGCCAAAGTCCGGAAAGTCATCGAAACGCAGCAGCAGAAGGGATACCTTGAGCGCGACGCGGCAGTTATTCCCGCACTGATCAGCTTTGCGGACTGCGACGGTGTTAAGGTGGAAGGTCTGATGATGCTGGAGGCTGCCGGCGACGTACAGTCGTACCGGAACTGCCGGAACGTGTCGGTGGCGAACCTGCTGGTCGACAGTCGCGAGACGCCCGACAGCGACGGCATCACCTTCAGCGGATGCACCGACCTGTCGATAACCGGCAATTTCTTCGACGTGACGGGTAAACCCCTCCGGCCGGAAGGCCCTTCAAAAGGTCTCAAGACCGCCCGCAATAAAACGAAGA
>JAITPV010000224.1 GCA_031289275.1 Tannerella sp. | reverse complement strand
AGTATATATATGAATAGTAAATTGATTAATTTGAATACGCTGCGGAAAATAATATTCACCGCAGGTATATGTATATGCACGCTTTCGCTGTTTGCACAGGGAGGGCGTACTGTGGGGGGAACGGTGGTTGACGCGAACAGCGAACCAATCATCGGGGCGAATGTAATTGAAAATGGAACAACCAACGGTATTGTGACGGATGTGGAGGGGAAGTTCTCCCTGACCGTTCCCGATAATGCTGTTTTGCAAATTTCCTTTATCGGGTATGTGTCGCAGGAAATAGCGGTAAGGAATCAAACAAGCCTGAAAATTACGCTTATTGAAGACGCTCAGGCGCTGGAAGAAGTCGTAGTTGTCGGTTATGGTACGCAGAAGAAAGGTATTTTGACCGGTTCCGTGTCAACAACCAAGGGCGAGGAAATTATCAAAAGTCCTGCGGCCAACCTGGGGCAATCGCTGGAAGGCCGCTTGCCCGGCGTAGTGATTAACAACCGGAACGGCCAACCCGGGTCTGACGGCGTGTCCATCAACATCCGCGGAAAAAGCACTACCGGAAATAACGATCCCCTGATTTTGATTGACGGCATTGCAGGACGCGGATCGCTGGAACGGATTAACCCCAACGACGTCGAGAGTATTACCGTATTGAAAGACGCTACGGCCGCTATTTACGGCTCGCGGTCGGCCAATGGCGTGATACTGGTTACGACCAAGCGGGGCAAGACGGGAAAACCTACGATCGGTTTTAACGCCAACTGGGGTTTGCAGGAGCCTACCCGCCTGCCGGAAATGGCTGATGCCGCTACATACGCAGAATTTTACAATGAAATAGATGTGTATGAAGGTCGCCAGCCTACCTATTCCGCAGCGGATATTGAGAAGTACAGAAACGGATCGGACCCGGTTCGTTATCCGAACACCAATTGGGCGGAAGAGTCCCTGAAAAAGACGGCTCCGCAACAGCGGTATAATATTTCCGTCAACGGCGGGGCAGAAAACGTCCGTTATTTTGTCAGCGGAGGATATTCCGATCAGGGCGGACTGTTCAAGAATGGAGTTACAAATTACAAACAGTACGATATCCGCTCCAATGTGGACGCTACGATTGCCAAATACCTGAACGTCGGGATTGATTTGTCCGGCAGGTTGGAAAACCGGGATTATTCCGGCTATGGTGATGATTTCTGGCGCATGTACAGAGGCTATCCCAATACGCTTGCCCGGTGGCCGAACGGATTACCTACCGGCGGGATGGATTCGGGAAACCCGGTGATCACAGCGACGGATGCGACAGGTTATCAGCAAGGCAGATACAGTGTGTTCAACGGATTGTTTTCCGCCAAATGGGACATGTCGTGGTTATTGGACGGATTGGCCATTGACGGATATGCTGCGTATGACCGGATGGGTAATAATCAGAAGAACTGGAAAATCCCCTGGGTATATTACACCTGGAACGAAGCAACCGATACCTATACGGAGCAAAAATCGTCTCTTGTCCAGACAGCGGAACTGAGGCATGAATATACTCCGGAAACTTCCCTGACGGCAAACGCCAAAATAAGCTACAAGCATAGTTTTGCCGGCGTGCATAATGTGGATGCCATGGCCGGATATGAGCAAAACAATTACCGGAAAGATAACTTCTGGACTTCCAGAAGGAACTTTCTGTCAACCTCCGTTGATCAACTGTTTGCGGGAAGTACGGATAAAACGAATTACGACAATAGCGGAACGGCGTCCGAAACAGCCCGTCAAAGTTATTTTGGCCGGGCGGTTTATGATTACGCAGGGAAATATCTGTTTCAGGCCAACTTCAGGTATGACGGATCGCATATTTTCCAGAAGGACAAGCGTTGGGGCTTTTTCCCGGGCGTATCCGTCGGCTGGAGACTGTCGGAAGAAGCCTTTCTCAAGGATCACGTAAACTGGTTGGACAATCTGAAAATAAGGGCTTCATGGGGCAAGCAGGGAAATGACAATATCACGGCATTTCAATATATGCTCAAATATACCTTCGGACGGAATTACGTATTTAACGGAACCGATGCTCAGGGCGCCTATCAGGTAGGATTCCCGAATCAGAATGTGACATGGGAGGTGGCCGATACGTATAATGCAGGTCTGGACGGCGCCTTATTCAACGGTTTGCTGGGATTTGAAGCGGAAGTTTTCAAAACGACTCGCTCCAATATTCTGGCCAAACGAAATGCGTCCATTCCCAATTATACCGGTCTGATTGATTTGCCGGACGAAAACATCGGGAAAGTAAACAATAAGGGGTTTGAGTTTCAATTGACCCATCACAACAAAGCCGGGGAAGTGCAATACAGTATTGCCGGAAATTTCCTTTATGCCCGTAATGAGGTGGTGTTTATTGACGAAACGCCCTGGCCGGCCGGCCATGATTATATGAAAGCGGAAGGAAAACCGTTAGGCGCCGGATTGTATTATAACACACTCGGTATTTTCAAGAATCAGCAGGAAATAGACGCCTATCCGCATTTAACCGGTGCCATGCCGGGCGATTTGAAATATGAAGATATGGATGGCGACGGCGCGATCACGAACCTTGACCGCGTGAGGCGCGACCTGACCAATTTCCCGGAAATCGTATTCGGATTGAACCTTACCGCCAACTGGAAAAATTTTGATCTGAGCGTGTTGCTCCAGGGCCAGGGACGTGCGGAACAAGCCGTCAATTTCAGGGTTGACCAATCCAGTAACAGTTTTATGGAGCGATTGGAAGACCGCTGGTCGCCGTCGAACCCCGACGGTTCCATGCCCAGGGCAGGAGGAAACAACAACAGTAACGATATTTATGCTGGCGCTTTCTGGATACAGGATGCTTCTTTTCTGCGCCTGAAAAATGTAGAACTTGGATATACGTTGCCTCAAGAGTTGTATAAGAAACTTTATATCAAAAACCTGAGATTGTATTTAAGCGGCTACAACCTGTTTGTAATTAGTCAAATCAAAATTCTCGATCCCGAAACATCCTCTGTTGACGGGTCTTATTATCCTCAACTCCGGATATTTAATGCCGGCGTAAGTTTAACTTTTTAATAGAGATTGAATATGAAAAAATATATATTATTATTCTTCGCGTTATTTTATTTAGCTTCCTGCGACAGTGATTTTTTGGATAAAAAACCGTTGGACGCCATTTCGGAAGAAGATGTGTTTAGTGACAACGCCTTGTTGACAGCCTATGTAACGGCTTGTTATAATGCCATTCCCAACGGATTTGACGAAGCGATGATGTCCTCGACTACCGACGAGACTTATTCGCGTCATGGCGGGAACAGTTCGGTACTGGTTTCGCGCGGCGAAATGAATCCGGATAACATCACCTCGTTTGATGCCGGCAGATTCAGCAATTTCAATTACTGGTCGAAAGCCTACGAACAGCTTCGCAACATCAATACGTTTTTTGAAAAGATTGATGCTTCAACCGTAAGCGCCGATGTGAAAAAGACGTTGACCGGCGAAATGAAATTTATCCGCGCCTTTGTGTATGCCAATCTGATCTGGCGATTCGGCGGTGTGCCGCTGATCACGAAAACGTATTCGTTGTCGGATACGGATTATAAAATTCAACGAAATTCGTACGACGAATGTGTTGATTTTATCATGAAGGAACTGGATGATGCCATTAATTATTTACCGGCCAATCAGTCGGGTTCAAATTACGGGAAAGCATCCGGCGATGCGTGCAAAGCCTTAAAGTCGCGCGTGCTGCTGTATGCGGCAAGTCCGTTGAATAATCAGGGGAACGACCGTTCCAAATGGGAACGGGCAAGCGCGGCCGCCCTGGATGTCCTCCAATTGCCCGACCATCATTTATATAATGATTACCGGAAAATATTCCTTGTAAACAATGATGAAGTGATTTTTCAACGTCAATTTACCAAAGGCAACGGTACGATGATGAATGTGTTCAACTCGCCCAACGGCTATGGCGGATGGGGCGGAAACTGTCCCCTTCAGAATCTGGTGGATGACTACGAACTGAAGGCTACCGGGAAAAGACCTTCCGAACCCGGCTCCGGATATGATCCCGCCAATCCCTATGCCGGTCGCGATCCGCGTCTCGACGCCACGGTGTTGTACAATGGAATCATGTTCAGGGGACGGCCGGTAGAAACATTTATTCCCGGCGGCTTGGATACGAATGAAGGCCCGGTCGGCAGTTGGAACTGTTCCATGACCGGTTATTATCTGCATAAGTATCACGACGAAAATCAGGTATTGAATGAATCGGACAGGGTGACGCAACCCTGGGTATTCTTCCGGCTGGCCGAGTTCTACCTGAATTATGCCGAAGCACAGTATAATCTGGGTAATGAAAGCGAATGTCGGAAATATATCAATCTGGTGCGCGACCGTCCCGGCGTGGAAATGCCTGCCGTGACTGCGACGGGAACCGAACTGCTTGAGAAATT
>JAITPV010000189.1 GCA_031289275.1 Tannerella sp. | reverse complement strand
TGTATGCAGGGAGGAACTACTTTACCGATCTCGACCGGGCATTTGCCGCGCGAGTCCAGATATACCGAATTACTGAATCTAAATTCGGCCTGGCTTGCAACGGATTTAACCGGCAAAGGCAGGTTTGTTCTTTTAGATGATTCGTTAAAAAATGAAAGATATATGTGTGATTATCGACCTAAACCCATAGAATCTGTTCCTGATGCACTGCATGCTATTGCACACCACGGCAGGACGGCCGTATCTCCGGATCATAAAACCATTGCAAATGTAATTTATCTTGCCGAAGTATTTAGTGTGTTTCGGGTAGATCATAATGAGGTGGTTCCGGCATGGGATTATGTTATAAAAGAAATGGACTATCGTATAAGAGAGGATCAAATTGAGAGCAATACACCCTTAGGGTATCTTTCCGTAGCTATGGGCGAGAAGTGTATCTACGGATTATTTTGCGGAAAAGAAGAAGACAGAAGCGGAACGGCAACTTATGCCGACGAAATACATGTATTTTCCTATGACGGGAGATTAATAAAAAAACTGCATTTGGCTACGTCTGCATTTGGAATATGTATTGATAGCAAAGAGCAGATGCTGTATACGGTCGTTCATGAACCGGAACCGAAAATTTTGATTTATCATTTGCCTGAATGAACTTATATATACTCCTATAGACAGGCATTTTCCGTCCATTCGGAATTGCAATCCGAATGGACGGAATATAAGGTTTTCCTTGACACTAATAGATGGCTTTGTCTAAGGCCGCCCAGTGCTCATCCGACATGCGGCCGGGCATAAAGAGGCAGACGCCTGCTGCTCCGCTTTCCATGGATCCGCGTATGGCTTCTTCCATTTCGGAAGGCAGAAGCCCATGCTCTTCGGGGTCTTTCAGCGAGGCTTTGTTCTTCCAGTCCGGACAAATAAAAAGTCCGCTATAGACAGGAATTTTCCCGTCAACGGCCGTTACTTCCTCTTTCGTGATGGGGGCAAGCCAAGCAGCCCCTTCCAGATAAAAGTCATTATAATTCATGGGAAAAAGGGCGTCCAGGTTCCATTTATCCCATTCCTGACGAACCAGTTTCTTTGCCAGTCCGGGGCCGGGAAATACCGCCGCGCTGAGCTTTTTCCCTTTGGCATGAATCGTCTCAGCGATCCGGTTCACAATATTTGTGATCTGATCGTAGCGGAATTGTTTCCATTCCTCGCAGGTGGAAGGGTCTTCAAAGGACAAAATATCAATACCGCTTGCCGACTTAAAGGCCGACACACAGTGGTCGCAATAACAATAGTCCGCCGTCGCGTATTCCTCATCCATGACCAAACCGTATTTTTCCCATAATCCACGCGCCAGAATGACATCCGGGAAACGAATAAAATCCAGATGTATATAGTCCACTTCCGGCACATCGGCAATACTGCCATACAATTCATTCAAATAATGGATTACTTCTTCCTTTCCGGGGCACATAAACTTGTAATGCGGCACATAGGCCTGTACATGAAAAGCCGATTCGCCATTGCGGTTGACCGCATACCAGGTCGAATCTACGTGTCCCTGCAACATGACGGAAATCCACGCATGATATTCCAGCCCGTTCGCATGCGCCGCTTGGGCCGCGCGGGACTGCTTGGCCAGATCGTGTCCTGCTCCATGACATACGCCGGTAATGCCGCGTGCTTTATAATCTGCAAACTGCTCTGTCAGGGATTGCAGGGTCGCCTCTCGACCTTCGCCTGTCCATGCATAAACGCTTACCTTGGGCGACGGCGTTGGGCTGCATGCCGTCAACAGACCTATCGCTAATGTGTAAAATAATGTTTTCATCTTTTTTGTGTTATTAAATATGTTGTACAAAACTATCCTGAAAAATGATGCATGGCTGTTTCTTATTTCAACCATTCTCTGATACGTGTTACATCCACTTCCTCTTCCGGATGAAACCCGTCCGAGGCCATGTATTGCTCCAGGCTGCGGCGGAACTGCCTTGCGGCGGGGCGATTTTCGATATCCCTGCCGAGGTCTGCGCCGCAAACCATCATCTTTCCTTTCCCGGCTTTCATCTCGAACAGGACGCCTGTCTTGCGGTTGGTAAACCAGTCGTCGATCAGATAAACTACCGGGCGGAACGATGCCGGAAAATCATCCATCAGCAACGGCGCACTGCCGGTAACAATGTCCCACCATTGAAAATCGCTGTACCCGTCGTTCGGGAAGGCCGCAAGGGCCGGGTGCGACGGTTCGCAGTAAATGCCGAGCGTATGAGGCGCCTGCCCGTGCGTCCAGGCGGTATTCCAGAAGATGGACGAGAAACCGACGGCGATGTTGCCGCCTTTTTCGGGCTTCAGGGCGCCGGCCGGAACACAGTACAGCACATTGCCGCCGGCCTGCGCTTTTGCCGCCGCATCATTGAAGTCCGTCGTGAAATACGGTTTGTTGCCCGGTTCGATGACCGTTTCGGGATATACCCAGATATGCCATCGGTTGGCGGCGCCGGCTTCGGGTATCCTGACGGACAGCGTCAACTGCGCCGGTTCGCTGACCGGCGACAGGTCGCAGTTGATTTGCATGATTTTGATACAGTTGTCAACAGGCAAATCTTTTGTTGCATTTCCCCGGTCAAGCATGTTCCCGGCGTCGTCGGTAATTTCCCATTCGATGGTTGCGTCCGGCAAGGGTTTTGCGGCGAAATGCGACACTTCAAGTGCGGCATGGAGCGTTTCGTTGTTTGTCCAGACCAGTTTTTCCATCCGCGCCAGAGGAACCGTCCCGTTGCAGAAACTGCTGTATTCCGCACCGTCCACATATCCTTTCGGATCCCAGAAGGGGTCGAGCACGCCGACCAGCGCCGAACCCTGTCCGGGGAAATCGTGCAAATCGAGCAACTGGAATCCGGCAAAACCGGGCGTCCGCAAGGCCGCTTCGATGTCGGCTTTGTAGCAGAGCGTCTGCAAGCGTCCCGAAGCGTAGAGGAACTTGGCCGCCATATCGCCCAGATGATGTTTTCCAAGCGTTTCGCGGAATATCTCAAAGTTTTTCGCTTTCAACACGCCGGTATATTTCGGTATTTCGTCGAAATTGGGGTAAACGCACCACTGCCCTATTTCGTGGCTTACGGCGGGCATGGTTTTGCCGCGGATGTAATTTCTCCAGTCATACGCTGTTTGCGGAGACCGGGCGTTGATAATGCTTGTCAGCCCTGCGCCCCAGTGCTGGATACGCGGGTCGGGGGTACTCCAATAATCGACGTCGGGGGCATAAGGCCAGCCGGCGCCGGCGGTATATACCCTGCGGGTGTCTTTGGCTTTCCAGTAGTTTGCAAACTGCGCCAAGTATTCCGGATGGTTCTTTCCGCCGGGTTCGTTGCCGTAGAGCATCATGCAAAACGAGGGATGATTGCCGTATTCTTTTACAATGCGTTCGCTTTCGGCGTAAAACCATTGGTCTATGTAATCGCCGTCGCCTACGGTTGTCCATCCGCCGCATTCTACCTGCAAATAAATGCCTTCGCGGTCGGCTACTTCAAATGCTACCTGCGGCGGACACCACGAATGAAAACGAACATGATTCAGTCCGAACTCCTTGCAACGACGGTAGATTTTTTCCCAATAGGCTACATCCATGGCCGGATAGCCGGTAAGAGGAAAGATGCAGCATTCCAGTGTCCCGCGCAAAAATACAGGAGTTCCGTTAACGGTAAACCGCGTTCCTTCGGCCTTAAAATCGCGCATTCCGAAATCAACCGTCCGTTTGTCTTTACCGCTTTTCGATTTCAATTCAACGTTCAAGCGGTAAAGATTCGGCTCGTATTCCGACCAGGCGAGCATTTCGTCGCCCATCTCCAATTCGGCAACGGCCTGTTTGGCTGTGGCGTCCACTTCGACCGTCACCGGTTTTACGCTTGCCTGAACGGCCGAGTTGAAACTCGTTGCGTTCAAAGTGATTTTTGCTTTGCCTGCCGATTGTCCGGCAAGGTCTATCTCCACTTTGGCTTTCTTCGCTTTGACGTCGGGATATATGCGTACCGCGTCGATATGAAGCGCGGGTTTTGCCGAAAGACTGATTTTTCCAATTATGCCGTTCCAGTTGCTTTGCGTATGGTCGGAAACACTGTGCGCGTTGATTCCCACAGCAATACGTACACGATTATCCACGCGGAGCGTCAAAAGCAGTTTGCCTGTTTCTTCAATGGCATAACGGTGAGGCGTGAGTAAGGATTCGCCTTTGCCAGTCTCTTTGCCGTTGATATACAGCGTTGTTTCCCAATGAGTACGTTCGAGTTCGAGTTCGATATATTTGCCTTTCCACGAAGAGGGAATCGTCACTTCACGCTGATACCATGCTACGCCGGCATAATATTTGTCGGGTTGCAGCCAGAACGGAACTTTGATATTGCCCGGCCGACGGTATGGCTCGTAGGCTTCGGCCTCAAACCAGCTTTTGTCAACAATGCCTCCCGTCCATTTGGTATCGACGCTGACTTCTTCGCCGTATCCCTGTTCCTGAAGCGAACCGGGCAGGTTGATTTTTCCTTCCAATGGTTTGTTGTACCATTGTTCGCCGATTCCGGTATCGTCAGGGTCTAAGGCAAACGACCATTCGCCGGAAAGATTGATCTCTTTTTCTATTTGCAGGCATGAACTCAAGCTCACGGCCAGTAACAGATAAAACATATTCATAGGTAAATTCTTCATCATGACCTGTTCATTTTTATTCGCAAAGATACTACTTTTATTTTTGTTTCATTAGGATACTCAACTTTTCCCCTTCGTTAATTGCCCTGCGATGTTGAAAAGTAAGTGTGACGTTAGTCCCTTTTTGTTTTAAGACCGCCGGAACCGTCTGCCCGTCAACCGATACTTTCACCTCTTTTATTTTCGTTCCGTCAGGGATTTCGACACTAAAAGCGCTCAACTGCACCCGTCCGTATTTCGGTTCCAGCACACATTCCATCGCCCCTGCGGTCTGTTTTTGCATATAACTGCCCCATCCTTCCGCTGCGGTAAAGGCGGCTTTGAA
>JAITPV010000111.1 GCA_031289275.1 Tannerella sp. | reverse complement strand
CGCCGAACGAGCTGGGCATTTATGATATGAGCGGCAATGTATGGGAGTGGTGCAGCGACCGGTATGGCGCTTACAGCAGCAGTTCTCAGACCAACCCTGCGGGGCCTTCGTCAGGCTCTTACCGCGTGTTTCGTGGCGGTAGCTGGTTCAACGGCGCGCGGAGCGTGCGTGTTCCGTTTCGCCGCATCTACACGCCCGACGATCGCACCGACTTTCTGGGCTTCCGCCTGGCCTCCAGTTCGAAAGCAGAAGTAGCTGTTGAAAGGGAAAAATCGTACATTATTTCTTCTCCAACTTATAAATCTCAACATGGCAACAAGTTAAAAATAATAGAAATAGACATGGACAGAACAAAAACAACCATCAGTTTCTGCTATACTTCGCCGTCCATGTATATAAATGGTGGTTGGGTTGCTATTTGGGGCAATACATTCATAAGAGATTGCAAAACACAAATCAAATATCCTTTGGTTGAAGCAATAAATATTCCGATTTCCCCTAAAAAACATAATTTTAATCGTGTTGGTGAAAAATTATATTTCACATTAGTATTTCCATCATTGCCAAGTTCCACCACCGAAATTGATATGATTGAGTCTGAGAATGATGATAATACGTTTAATTTTAGGGAAATACAACTTCGTTAAATTCTTTTGTGTAGTGATAAAACACGCAAAGAGGTAATGCCATTTTATGTATGATAAGGTAAAAAAAGATCAGATGATAAGTTTAGAAAAAAAAGGAACTATAAAAAATTGCCTCTCTAAGATTGTATCAATGGAAGTAGGGGACATAGATAAGTGGGGATCTGTGTTTGGATTCTTTGTCTCGTCTAATCCCGATACGTTGTACAATATCAGTTATTACACCAATAAAATAGAGGAATTTAAGGGTGTTATTAAATTTTTCAAGGAAATATACGAGGTATATAAAACGGTGAGCGAAGAATTATATAAACAACACAAGGGAGATTTTACCACACTCAAAATAGAATTAATATTTGATGAATTATTTCACTATACATTTGAATCAAGTGTGAAATTTGATTTTTATCAAAGAGGAATAGAAAAGTTCAGAATTGATACAATCAAAAAGAATCCTCATTTGTTTCGCATTGTCATTAAACATAACGAATCTAATATACAGGATTTCTTGTACTCGATAAAATTTGATGAGACAGAGAAATTTAAGGAGAAAATAGTAAGTCATTTAGAAAAAACATTACTCATAATCAAACCTTCAATAGATAAATAGCATGGAAAATACAGAGTTATACAAAAATGTGATCAGTGAAAGGAATATATACAATGCCATATATTCTCTTGAATCTTACGTTTTCGAAAAAGGATTGCTTTCGGATGATGACATCGAATTATACAATAAATTGTCTGATAAATATGATTTCAAAACCATTGACATAGTAATCAAAGACTGTCAGGAACAGTTGAAATTAATCCTCCAAAATCCAGAGGAACTGTTTGAAATAAAAGTCTTCTTTAAATTAAAGAAATACGATAGCGAAACGGAGAAAACTGAATTCAGACCAATTCATACAGCAGATTTAAAAACACAGATATGTATCGTTTGCCTTCTGAATCAAATCATGTTTGAAGACGAAAAAAAAAGAGAATTATCAGAACTATCACGTTTAATACCATCCAATTTTTATGGAAATATTCCGTCTGCAAAAATGGAATCAATATTTGCAAGTTGGAAGGTGATGTACAAAAATTACACTGAGAATGTAATTGAGAAATTTCATGAACATAAAGAAAACGGGACATACAAAAATGAGGTCTGTCTGGATATTAAAAACTTTTTCCCCAGCATAAACCCCATCATCATATATAAACTCATTACCGATAAAATATCATACGATACTGAAGATGAACAAAAGCTACTAAAAACAATAGTGTATAAGTTATTATACTTTGAATTGAAAGAACTTGATAGTGCATGGGTTGGTGATTACTACGGATCAACAAATTTAGATAAAACGTTTTTAGCTGAAAAGTATGCTAAGGGTATCGTTCAAGGACTGCCACAATCATATTTCTTTGGCAATCTGTGTATGGTGGAGATTGCCAAATTTATTGAAGATATTTTTGATGGCGATGCGTGTTATTATGTTGACGATTCTGTAATATACACAAATGAAGAAGAGGACAAATTTAAGTATAAGTTAAAGGAATTGAATATCAGTATTAGAAAATTTGTGTACGAATATATTAGTGGCACGAACGATGTAATAATTCCCGCGAGCATATTATCAGTACATAGACAACTTGAATATGGAATTGAGGTACATACCGAAGAAAAAAGTTCAATTACTCCATTACAAGAGGTGAAGAATATCGGGCAAATTTTTTTAAGAAATATAGCAGGAGTTGCTTCTAATGTTGGCGCATTAATGTTTACTACCATTGACGAGCTTGATGATACAACGCTTCACAAAAAGTTAGTCGCTTTAGATAAAATCATTTCCAAGAAATTGGATTTAGTAAAACAAACGAAAGAGACGAAAACGAAAGAGACAGATGATAATTATATCAAACAACTTAAAAGATATAAGAAATTCTTTCTGTTTAGATTAAAATGCTTTGAATATAAAGATGAATGTGTTGATGAAAAGACCGATTCCTTCATAGAAAGATATGAAATATTGCAAGATAATCGATTAGAAATGCGAAAAGAGTTATCACATGAAGACAAAGAATCATTTTTTGAACAATATGATGAAGATATTTTTATTGCAGAAATAGATTTGATGATAAGATTCAAAGTTGAAAACCTTGACAAACTACTTGAAAAAATTAATAAATTGGAGGATTTGCTGCCAAATGAACAAATTTCATCAAATAATAATCAGCTGTATTATAAACAAACGATTAATGGATTGAAAAAGTTGGAATTAATCAATAAATTAGACCCATATAAGAGTTTAGAAAGCCGTATTCATCAAGCAGTGAAACCATGTGCAAAATTATCCAAAGAAAAAGAACTCAATGAGCTATCGAAAATCATTAATAATGACAGCCTAAATGAGAGGTTACCAGAATATACACATTTTGCATACTACACCTCCGATGAATTTAAAAGAAAGATATTAAATGGCTTATGCTCTCATGTAATCAATATCGGCATAAATGATCGTTATGAGTATATCAAAAAGGACAATCGACCTTTGATGTATTTTGAGTTACGCTTGCTTATCTATTTAAGAAATAGGCATTTCAATTATAATGAGTTTTGTGATTTTGCCAAAAAGATTTTGAACGAGGCAAAATCTGATGAATATGCAATGGATAAAATAGATTATCACGTATTAGAAATACTGTCTATTTTTAATATGAAAGTAAAAGACCCGAAAAATATTGATACACTTATATTAACCCATAAATTAGTTAATGGCCTATGGAAAAACGGGTCGAAATTTTTGCATTTTTATACTCTGCACAACGAAGAACATGCAATAGAATTGATAAAGAATTGTGTCAAGATATCTAATGCAATAGATTATTTCAAATTGAAAGATATTGATTATTTTATTTTATTCCTATCCTGTTATCTGCATGACATTAGTATGGTGCTTCATCCAAATTCACATGATTTCTGTAAGGATTCGCCGGAGAGTGATGCTATCTATACAGAATGGATAAGTAATATTCAGAATAAATCAGACACACCAAAACAAGATATAAAACAATTTTTACTTGATTATTTCAAGAAGATAGATAGTTATTTCGAAAAACAGGTAAGACATAATCATCATAAATTAAGTGCAACGTTTATTAAACGCAAACATTCTAAATATCTTGAATTTGTGAAAAAAACCACATTGCAAGTTGTGGCAGATGTGTCAGAATCACACGGATTTGATTGTGCTGAGGTGTACGGGCGAAAATCATCAGCAAAGGATGATATATTCAGTACCAAGTATTTAATGGTTATGCTGAGATTAGCAGATTTGCTAGATATTTCAAAAGATAGAGTTAATTATTACTTGCTTAAAGAAAATATCAGACACATGGACAAAGATGCTCAATTTCATTGGATTTCTCATTTAGTTACAGAAAAATGTGATATCATGTCTGAGTATGATGTATTTGAGCCAATAATTGAAACAGAAAATCCAAAAACTTATTTGAAAGAGGAATGTATAAAAGAATCATTTAAAATAGATATTTATTTAAATGTAAAACAGCTGACAAATGTTCCTTATCCCAAATGCACAAAAATATCTTCGACGATAGAGAGAAAGGCAAATAATCTCTGTATAAGAATTGGAGAGGACAATGAGGAATGTACCTCGAAAAGTTGTCCTTTTATTTGTAAATGGATGAAGCAAAAGCATAATTACTTATTTGATGAATTATTCGAACTTAAAAAATACTTATCAAGTGCAAACAACGGATTGTTCAAAACAGAATTCAATGTCAATCTGCATTATTCCAATGGGAAAAGATTAGATCCTGAATTTATGGATATTATAAGAGATTATTTTGACCACAAATGAATAACATGAACCAATCTTCATTCAAAGAACTCCAGCCGGGCGCCACGCTTCAGGGTGGAAAATACATTATCGAACGGGTAATAGGCTCTGGCGGCTTCGGTATTACCTATTATGTGCATCATCCCGTGTTGAAGATGTTCTTTGCCGTCAAGGAATTTTTCATCAGCGGCTATTGCGTGCGCAACACTCACGACAGGACAGTGCTGTTGCAGGGCATTAGCGGGGAGATGTACGAAGAATACAGGCAAAAATTCATTGAAGAGGCGCGAACCCTTGCCAAGCTCGACCACCCCAATGTGGTGAAGGTAATCGACATTTTTTCGGAAAACAACACCTCCTACATGGTGATGCCGTTTTTGGAAGGGCAGACCTTGCAGCAATTGGTGGAACGCGAAGGCAGATTACACTATGTCACCGCCGTAAATTACATCGCCCAACTGAGTGAAGCAACTGAGTACATTCATCAAAGGGACATCCTGCACCGAGACATCAAACCGGACAACATCATCATTACGCCGGACAACAAAGCGATTTTGATAGAATTTGGTTCCGCCCGCGAGTTTGTTCATGACAAAACGCAAGCGCATACGTCTTTCGTCACGCAGGGCTATGCTCCACCGGAACAATATTCCACCAACAGCCGCAAGGGGGCTTATTCGGACATCTACTCGCTGGGGGCTGTTTTCTATTTCGCCCTGACCGGACAAAAACCGGTGGACGCCGCCGCCCGCATCATGGAACCCTTGCCCGCACCCAAAGAACTTGTACCTTCCATTCCCGACGAAGCCAACCACACCATCATGAAAGCCATGGAATTGAAACCGGAAAACAGACAGCAGCAGGTGGAAGAGTTTATGGATGATTTGCTGACGCTGAATCCGGGACAGCCTGTTCCACCCCTGAAACGACCTGTCAAAGGGAAGTGGAAAAGGAATCTTGGCATAGCAGCCATAGCGGTTATCAATATTATACTTGTTGGGATTGTTTTATGGCAAACAGACGAGGTTGTAAAAAGGAAAAAAGCAAGACAGGAGCAATTGGCGCAAGAACAAAGGCCGGATGATATTCAGATGGTATTGGTGCGCGGCGGCGCTTTTACGATGGGCTACACTTCGGAGCAGGGCAATGATTGTTGGGATTATGAAAAGCCGGCACACAGGGTAACCGTGAGCGATTTTTACATAGGCAAGTACGAAGTAACGCAAGCTCAATGGCAAGCAGTGATGGGCAGTAATCCGTCCGATTTTAAAGGAGATAATTTACCGGTAGAACAGGTGAGTTGGGATGATGTGCAGGAATTTATCCGGAAACTCAATGCGCAAACCGGTAAAAACTATCGTCTGCCGACGGAGGCGGAATGGGAGTATGCGGCGCGTGGCGGCGCCCAAAGCCGTGGCTATAAATACAGCGGCAGCAATACGGTTGGCAACGTGGCATGGTATAACGGGAATAGCGGCGCCGCCACTCATCCTGTGGGACAAAAGTCGCCGAATGAGTTGGGCCTTCATGACATGAGCGGCAATGTATGGGAATGGTGCAGCGATAGGTATGATTTTTACAGCAGCAATTCGCAGACCAATCCTGCGGGGCCTTCGTCAGGCTCTTACCGCGTGGGTCGTGGCGGTGGCTGGGGCAACTACGCGCAGTTCGTGCGTGTTCCCTATCGCAGCGGCGACACGCCCGACAATCGCGACTTCTACCTGGGCTTCCGCCTGGCCTCCGGTTCAAAATGAGCAAGCCAGGTCAAGCAGGCTTTGTTTTGCCAAAAGGCGAAGCGAGGGACGTATGCCACGCACGACGGCACGGCACACATCTACGGCCTGACGGGACAGCAGATAAAAGCCCTCCCGCATATGGCCGGGCGAAACAGTGCAGACCACGCTGCCGCGAGGGATGTATATCGTCGTGACAAACGGGAAGAGTTATAAAATTAAGACGTCTGAATGACTTTGTTGCAACGATACCTTAGATAGGGTATATCCAAACTACCGTTGCAACAAAGTCAATTAAAATTCTTGGGTCAGACATTGTGAAATGCCTGACTTTTTTGTCCCCCCGTTCCAAATTGTAATGCACATTACATATCCCCGGATTTGTATAGTGCGCGGGATGGTTTTGTGCATGGAATGCCTGTTTCCTTTCCGGTTAGATGAACATATCCCGGAAGAATCTCCGGTAAGATTCTGCCGATGAAATCGTTTAATTCGCTATCGAAACCTGGACATTCACGTCTTCCAATATCAAACTTACTTTGAAGTGTGTCCCGGCGGGCGCATCGGTTTCGCCGGTAGCTGTGATCAACACCTGGTCGCGAAGGACAATATCCATCCCGATCTTTTCGGCGTACTGCTTGGTTTCTGCCGTACGGACAGGCACACCTAACGTATATTCGGACATTTGGAAGGTCGACGCATCCGGACTGTCTGTCGACATGACGAGGTTATGAATCACCGTGCCCTCGCTGTTGTCTGTGATGATGGTGAGGGAGGCCGATTTGCATGTGATGGACTTGACGTGCGACTTGTTGTATTTCGTTATATCGCTCGACAGGCCTTCGAGGTTATAGTAATTGACGGGTTTCGTGATGGAAAACTTGTTTAACGATGTTTCGCTGTCGCCGGGCGTAACAACAAACTCGTCGTCGTTCATTTCGATCACCGCTTCCGGCGTCTGGAGGTCTTTGGTGTTGGCATCTTCCAACTTTTCGCAGGCGGTAAGCAACAAAAAGGCTACCGGGATCAGATAAATTGATTTCATAGGAATGATATGTATAATGTGAATTAATATAGCTGCTTTCAGAACAGGCGGTAAGAAAGTTGAATACTGAGCATGGGATACCATTGGAGCATTTGGAGGTATTCGTGGACATCGGCCACTTCCTTCACGTCGGAACTGCCGCCGCTCAGGTTGATTTTCTCCCCGTTCTGGCTGAGGGAGTAATCGCCCAGATAGAGCACGCCCAATTCAAATTTGAAACCGACTTTGCGTTTCGTCACCGCTCGTCCTACGCCAAGGCCGAAGTAGGGTTTAACAAAGTTGCCCAACTGCAAGTCGAGATTTGCTCTGCCGTCGGTCAGGTCGATTTGGTGACCGTCGAAATCAATGGTTGGCCATTCATGTGCATCGTCTTTGAGTTTAGCCGGCTGATTGACATTGTTGCGGTCGGCCAGGTATCCGTTCACATGCGCCTTGAAGTCGCCCAAATACAGGCCTGCCGTCAAATGAAAGATGCCGGCGGGATGATAATCGGCCAGTAGCCGCCCGTGGAAAAGGTTCAACTTGCCTTTCGCATGATAATCGGGTACGTAGCCAAAGGCGTCGTAGAGGTCCTGGTTGGCATTGTCCTTGATCAGGATGTCGTAGTAGCGGCTTTGATAGCCGAAATAATCAACTCCTGCACGGGCATTGAAATGATTGTTGAGGGGCGTTGCTACTTCCAATCCGAAGCCTGTTGTAGCGGCCCTGAGCGCGATGTTTAACCGGCTGAACGGTGCGGACGCGTCGTCGTCCTGTGCTTGTAATGGCAGCGTGCATATTATCGCAATCGCTACGCTGACCACATTCATCAATTTACGTTGTTTCATCATATGATCTTTTTAATTATTAAAATTAGCGGCTGCAAACTTACCACTAAAAGTTCAATATTCAAAATATAATAATCAATAATATTTTCACTACTTTTGCGACCGGATTGATTTAATCCATAGTTAAAATAATAAACATTACTCGAATGACAACAACCGAAACGAAAATAATCCCTTGCAATTATTCCGATCCGGAACATCTGCAAGCCGTTGCCGGCCTGATAAACGCCTATATCCACGACGAAATGGGAGGAGGCGAACCCCTGTCCGAACTTCGGCAACTCCGCTTGGTCGACGGACTGCGTAATCATCCGACCGCCATTGTGCTGCTGGCCGAAAACGACGGCGCCTATTGCGGCCTGCTGACGGCATTTGAAAACTTTGCCACCTTCGCCGCACGGCCGATGATCAATATACACGATCTCATGGTCTTGCCGGCAGCCCGTGGCAAAGGCATCGGACGACAACTGATGAACGCCCTCATCGACGAAGCCCGCCGGCGGGACTGCTGCCGCGTCACGCTCGAAGTGAGGCACGACAATCCGGTGGCGCAAACGCTATACATGGATTTGGGATTCGACGATACCGATCCGCCGATGTTTTACTGGCGAAAATATCTATGACTAATCATATCCGGTCTGTTTGCATCTACTGCGCTTCAAGCGACGGAATCCATCCGGCCTATACGGAAGCGGCCGAACAGACCGGCATCCTGTTGGGGAAAAAGGGCATACAGGTGATCAACGGCGCCGGCTCCACGGGATTGATGCGCGTGCTGTCGGACGCCGTATTGAGAGAAGGCGGTCAGGTGACCGGCGTAATACCCCGTTTCATGGTGAAAAACGGCTGGTGCCATCCGGAACTGACGGAGCGGATTGAAGTCGAGACGATGCACGAGCGCAAACAGCGGATGGCGGCCATGTCGGATGCCGTCATTGCCTTGCCGGGCGGTTACGGCACGCTGGAAGAACTGCTCGAAATCATTACCTGGAAGCAGTTGGGACTTTACCGGCATCCGGTAGTGATTTTAAATACAAATCACTATTACGACCCGCTGTTAACCATGTTTCATCATGCGGTAAACGAGCATTTCATCGCATCCGGGCATACGCGGATATGGCAAGTAGCCCAAACGCCCGGCGAAGCGGTGGAAATGATTTTAACAACATCCCTAAAATAAACCGTTGCCGTGTAACGTTATGTATGGAAAATAACTGTATGAAAATAACATGTATCATACCTCCCGTTCCGGCGAACGAACGGCCGGCCGAACGAACGGCCGGCTGCACGACAGTAGTTTATCCTATGGTGAACATCTACGAACTGACCGTGGCCGCCATCCTGGAAAAGGAGGGATATACCGTTTGTTATGAAGATTTTATTTCAAGCAAACGTTCACCCGGACAATTAACGCATTTCCTGGAAAATGACACGTCGGACATCTATCTTTTCTGGTCGGTGAATTTGTCCGTCAAGAATGATGTAGCGGTTTCGCAGCAAATCCATCAATACAGGCCGGAAGCCTGCATTATTTATTTGGGGCCGGCGCCAACGTTTTATACACGGAACTTTCTGCATCGGGAACGGCAAATCGTTGTGCGCGGCGAACCGGATGTGACGATCCGGGAGCTATGCCGCGCCATTGCTGCGCATACGCCCTGGCAGGATATGCCGGGGATTTCTTTCCTGAACGGCGAAGGGAAGGTGCAAAACAATCCGCCGCGCCCGTTGCTGAAGGACTTGGATGCGTTGCCCTTTCCGGCAAGGCATCTGGTAGACAAGCATTACTTCAGTAATCCGAAATTGAAACGTTCGCCCTATACGGCGATGATTACCTCGCGGAACTGTCCGTTTCATTGCATCTATTGCGTACCGAGTTCCCTCACGTTCGCCCGTGAATTGGAGAGCCGCGCCGAAACCGGTAAAAAGCCCTTTATCTCCATGCGAACGCCTGAAAATGTGATCGAAGAAATTGAATTGCTGGCTTCGGAGGGTTACAAAGCCATCGGTTTCATGGACGACAATTTTATTATTACGGAGAAACGGCTGAAACCGATTGCGGAGGCGTTGAAAAAGCAGGGTATCATCTGGGGATGCCAGGCCAGAGCGGATGCCATCGACGGAAACATTGCCCGCATACTGGGAGAAAGCGGTTGCAAATACGTGGATTTGGGGGTGGAATCGTTCAACGACGACATATTGAAATACATCAAAAAGAACCTTACCCGCCAACAGATTATCGACGCTATCGGATGGCTGAACAAATTCAACGTGCCCGTCAAATTGAATATCCTGATCGGGACAAGTCCCCTGGAGACGAAAGAGACGATCCGGGAAACGCTGCGTACGGCCATCCGCCTGAAAGCCGACCAGGTAATGATTAACATCGTGGCGCCTTTTCCGGGAACTGAATTTTATGACCTGGCCAAAAAAAATCAATGGATTGTCGGCGGCGAATATGTACCGACGGATGTACAGCACCGATCCATCCTTTCTTACCCGAATCTGAGCAACAAGGACATGGAAAACCTTCTTTTCCGGTACAATATCAAATTCTTTCTGCGTCCCCGATTTATCTGGTCGCAGGTGCGGCGTTTTTCTTCCTTTTCGGAATTTCGGAAAGCCTGTAAGGCCTTGAAAAATAAACTTACCCGTTAATAACAGACTTGTATGCGGCTTTCTGTAGTCATCATCGGATATAATTCCCGGCATTATCTGGAAAGAAACCTGGCTTCGCTGCATTTTTTGCTTCCTGATCCGCAGGCGGAAATTATCTACGTCGACAATGCTTCCACCGACAATTCCGTCAGCGAAGTAAGGCGTCTTTATCCGCGTGTGACGGTGCTCGAAAACCGGAAAAACGCCGGTATTTCCGTTGCCCGGAATCAGGGCATCCGCCGGGCGTCGGGTGAATATGTCTGGCTGCTGGACAGCGATACGGAAGCATCGGAGCCGGCGCTCGCCACGATGCTGGCGTTTATGGATGAACATCCGGAGGCCGGACTTTGCGGCTGCAAGATGTACGGACAGGACGGGCAAATACAGGATAGTTGCCGGCTTTTTCCCACAATCGGCGGGAAACTGAAAGCGGCTTTGCGGATTTTCTCCCGGAAATTGCGGATGAAAGCATCTGCTACCGGCTTGTCGGACGGGTATGATGTGAACGCCGACCGGCCTTTGGAGGTCGATTACGTCATTGGCGCCTGCCAGTTGATCCGCAAAACGGCGCAAGAAAAAGTCGGTCTGCTGGACGAACGTATCTTTTACGGCCCGGAAGACGCTGATTTTTGCCTCCGCATGCAACAGGCCGGATACAGGATATATTATCTCCCACAGGTTTCGATATACCATGCGTATCAGCGCATGTCTTCGCATCGGATTTTTTCAAAAATCACCCGTAAACACCTTCAGGGACTGATGTATTACTTTTGGAAACATCGGCGGTATCAACGCAGATTAAACATCCGAAACTCCTGCTGCCGTGTGGACAATATATGAACCGGTACAAGGTCTGGAGTTCTGATCCTGCAAGTCGGAGTTTTGCTTTTCGCTTCGACGTAACGAGATGCTACGCCGAACAACGAGATATATAAGATGCTCGTTCGCCGGATTATACGCAATGGATTGGTTATTTCCGGACAACTCCTACTTGTTTTTGTAAGGCTTCGATTAGTTTTTGGTTTTCCGCAAGGGATTGGGCCATTTTTTCCCGTTCGATCCTTTCCTTTTCGAGAGCCTGGGTTGTTTCGGCAAGAGCTTGGGTCGTTTCGGCGAGGGCCTGATCCTTTTCGGCGAGGGCTTGGGTCTTTTCGGCAAGGTTATCCGTAAGCGTTCGATCCAGACTTACCGTATCCCAAAATTTATCATACGCCTCCAGTTCACCGGGAGTATAGGCGCCGACTTCACAGATCTCTACCGCTTCTTTCAGATGCTTGTCTTCCAGTAATACCGGGTCTATTTTATAAACGTCCTCTCCCACTTCCTTGAGAAAGCGCAGCCACAACACGCGCATTCTTTTTC
>JAITPV010000094.1 GCA_031289275.1 Tannerella sp. | reverse complement strand
AACCATAAAATCATTACTTTTCTCATGTTCTTCAGTTATTTATTAATATATTAATTTACTTGAGGGCAAAGATAATTGTTTATTTCTATTTTCACTGTGCCGGAAAAATAATTTCCTGTACGAAAGCGCTTGCTTTTGCCTGCTTGCAGGAATTTTATGTTGTATAACATAATTCTTATGAGTAAAAAAAAACAGAGGCTGTCTGAAAAAACAGGCAGCCTCCATTATTTAGATTATAAAATCTGCGTAAAAACGCATCATTAAATCTCCGTTATTCCAGGTTGAACTTTTCACACCAGTCATCTTTCGCCCAGTACAGGGATGTTTCCCAATTATCGTCTTCAATTCTCGGACAATTTTCCGGATTGTACCGTCTTTCATTGTCCGGATACCTCAGCCGACTGGGAATATTCGGACACCTTGCGCCCAAGTCTGTTGCATAACGAAGGCGCGGCAGACCTGTTCTACGCAGTTCCGCCCAGGCTTCGTAGGCCTGCATAAAACCAAAATTCAGCCATTTTTGCGTAGCTATCGCCTCCTCTGCCGTAGCGTATTCGCTTCCGATAGCCGCCCACCGGGCATTCGTAAATGCGTCGATTTCGCTTTGATCCGGCAGGGGGACAGGAGGCTTATAGGTTGCTCCGGAATTGATCGAATAATACATCTTCACCGACAGGTCGACTGCTTTTTTGAAGGCAGCTTCCGCGTTACCCGGTGCGATTCCCCGCTGATAGGCTTCCGCTTTAATAAACCAGATTTCGGCGGCGGAAAAGACCAGGGCAGGTATTTTTTCATTCGCGTAACGGAAACTCGACGAGTCAACGGAAGAATAACATAATTTGATGTCTGTGGCATTATCCGTCAAACTATTGTATGGCAGGCTTGGGTTCAGTCCGGCATACAGGCCGGTTCCGGGTCCCGGTTCGTACGTGATTTCCAGGCGCGGGTCGTTGTTGTTCAACATGCGCGACAGATGCGCATGAGCGGCAAGTCCATGCTGCCGGCTCGCATCGTTGTAACCCAGATCCGTCCATCTCCGGTCGGGGCCGGCCGTGGTATACATGGCAACCATATCGTCATTATCCGTAGGAATGGGATAAGTTGCTTCGTTTCCCAATATTTCGGCCACCGCCGCCTTGCCTTCCGCCTGCAAGCCTCCTTGCGAAGACAGGCGTATGCCCACGCGCAGACGAAGACTGTTGGCCCACCTGCGCCATTTCAGAATATCGCCGTTATGGATATAATCCTGTGTCGCCAACTTGGTCGCTGCCGGAGTTGACAATTGAATGGTCGCCAGTTTATTGTTCAATTCCTTCAGATCCGTCAGCAGTAGCCTGTAAATGGATTCCTGACTATCATACTTGGGCGTGGATGCGGCTATATTGCCCGTAAGCGGCAACGTGCCGGCTTCGGAATAAGGCATGTCGCCCCACACGGAGGTGACTGCGGCCAGCCGTTCGTAGAGATATAGCTGGGCGATCAGGAGAAATATCTCATTCTCGGCTTTATCGGCATTGCTCAACTTGCTGTACAGGTTTTCCAGCACGCGGAAAGCCGTCATTGAGTTATAAAAGCCATTCCACTGGCCAAAGGGATCGCTATAAGACTCGGCTTCGAAACGCCCCCCTGCATTGGCGCGACCAAGCACTTGAGCAAACGATCCGATATAGATCGCACTGAATCCGCCGCTGCCGGGATTAAGCGCTCCAACGGACTGCTGGAAGACGCCGGTCATCAATTTCTCGCATGTCGGATCGGATATTTTGGCAGGATCCGGATATTTTTCGCTGTAAGAGTCGTCGCTGCAACGGCAAAACATCATGATTGCCAAAATCAGTCCGGCGACCGACAAATATTTTATACTATTCTTTTTCATATTCTTTTATATTTAATTTATTATGCCATTAAATCAGAAACTTGTACGCAATGAAAGGCCGATGTTTCGGGTTGACGCCGTGGTGGCTGTCCCCAAAAAGATCTGATTTTGCCATCCTGTGCTTGAGGTCGTTTCGGGGTCGTAGCCTGAGTTGTTCTTATAAAAATAGAACAGGTTGCGTCCGAAAACAGAGAGCGTCAGGTTTTTGCATCCGAATTTGGAAATGAGCTTCGGCGAAAAGCGATAACTGAAACTCAATTCCCGGAGTTTCATATACGAGTTCTCGAAAACAGCATTACCAAAATGAGTAGGTTCTTCGTTTCCTACATTATACACGTAATTGTAATACTTGTCACTCGGAACGATGATGTCATTTTTTTCGCCGGTCGATTGCCGGTCGGCATTTCCTTTTACGCCCGGAACGATCATACCGTTGTAATAGACGGTTTCTCCGTTAGGCCCTGCCGACAATCCGTCTGCCCGTTGGATATGTTCGGCGTTCATGTCGTTATTCGGAAAATAATACGCAATACCTCCGTGCTCCAGATCGCGATAATTCAGCGTGATGGGATTGATACCACGCGCCGTGGTATACTGGAACCCGTCGCTGACGATGTAACCGCCTACCCGGAAGTCAATCATGAAATCCAGATAGAAATTCTTGTACGCAAAAGAGTTTCCGATACCACCGGCGCCGGTAGGTATGGCGTTTCCTATCTTTTTCAGGTTCTCATCGCCATAGTCAATCATATACAGTCCGTAGTTGCCGCCGGTTGTATTGATAAGCGGATTGCCGTTGTCATCCGTTTTGGGCAGATACGTGAAAATATCGCCCAACTGGCTACCGACTCTCGACTGTATCCTTACGCTGCCGCCCATGTTCTGGTTATTGGCGTTATGATCCAGCACATCCGCTCCGTCGGACAGTTTCACTACTTTGCCCCGGTTGAATCCGTAGTTAAAAATCAAGTCCCAATAGAAATCTTTGGTTTCAACAGGCCGTACATTCAAGGAGATCTCCAACCCGTAATTCGACAGCGTGCCGATATTCTGCAACAGGGACGTGCCTCCCATGGAATTAATGGCCGGTACGCCCAGAATCTGATCTTCTACCCGGTTCGTATAATAAGAAATTTCCAGGCCTGCCCGGTTCTTGAAAAACTTGTTTTCCAGACCAAATTCCCATTCATACTTTGTTTCCGGGCGGATGGCATCATTGCCTATTTCGCCGGGCGTCAAGTTATAGGGAATATTGTTGACCGTACTTTGCGTATAGGCTACGTTGGCGCGGTAAACAGAGGGTGCATTACCCACTACGCCATAGGAAATACGCGCCTTTCCATAATCGTACCACGCAGGGAGCTGATCTTTGAACGTTTCGGTAAAAATATAACTGGTGTTTATCGAAGGATACACGAACGTATTTTTGCCCGGCGCAAGGGTCGACGTTTTTTCCTGACGGATCGTTCCTTCCACGTATAAGGCGCGGTCATAACCGATGCCTAACGTACCGAAATAGGCCGTTTTCAGATATTCCGACTTCGACATTCCGGCAGTGGCCTGTTCGACGCTGGCGTTGAGATGGAACCAGTTTTCTACCGACAAACCCTGTTGCGTGCTCGACGACGTCAGGAGTACCGTTTCGGCGCGTCCCTGAAATCCGATATTGGAGGTCAGATTGATCTTATCGGTCAGATTCCTGTCCAGCATCAACATGATATCACCATAATAAATATCATAGTAATTGTTTCTTACCGAATAGCCACCTGTTTTGTTCCGATCGCCCAATCTTAAAATTAATGGAACCGTCGTACGGTTTTTCGTTTCGACGGCATCCGAGGTCAAGTCGGACGAAATACGTCCGCGAAGCGTCAAGCCCTCGATGATTTGCCACGAGGGCGCGATGCTGGTAAGGAAACGATTGTTCGCTTCAATCTGTTGATTGGAGAGAATGCCCCAAAAATAGCCTTTGGCCGCCGTCGGGTTATCATACGGATAGCTTTCGTCCGGCGTCAATGTCTGACCGCCGTCGTTCACATTTTCATATCCGAGACTGGTGACCACCTTGCGGCGCAGGATGTTCATATCGTCAAACGAATGGAATTGATTGGACATATTGTCGATCATGCCGCCAATCGTTCCGGGACGGTTCTCCACATTCTGGCGGAGATAGTTGACCGAATAATCCACACTCAGTTTTTTATGCAGATGGTAAATACCCGTCAAGCTGAAATTATGCTTGTTATACGTACTGTTGTACTGATTCGGGATGTCGTCTACAAAGGTGTATGAAAAACGGCTGGAATTTTTATCGTTGCTTTTCGTAAAGGCTACATTATAGGTTTGATTGAAACCCGTCCGGAACAGATCCGTATAGGGTGAATCCGTCACCGCTTCGTACTTGCGCACCTTTCCGTCCCAGTAAAGTATATCGCGGCCGTCGTACTTCGGGCCATAGCTGAAACTGCTCCGGAGAATGGGGTATTCATACGTCTGCCCTCTGTAGTTCATCTGGTCTAAACCGTCATGTAACCGCTGATAATCATTATCCCGTTGCAATACGGGGCGGCCGGGGCCATATTCGTTCTGCACTTTAGGCATATAAGCCACATAGTTGTTCTGAAAGGCCATGTTGACTTCGATCCCTAAACCGCCGCCCTCCTGTCCTCTTTTGGTTGTGACCAGAATGACGCCGTTAGCGGCTTCCGAGCCATACAGGGCCGAAGCAGCTGCACCTTTCAGGATCGACAGGCTTTCGATATCTTCCGGATTAATATCCACAATACCGTTACTTTTCATTCCTCCACGTGAATTATCCCATATATCGCCGTTGTCGGTATTTCCGTTACGCACAGGTACGCCGTTAACAATCAACATCGGCTGGGTATTTCCCGTAAGCGAATTTAATCCGCGCACCGTAATGGATACGGATGACGTACTTCCGCCGGTAGAGGACTGGATACGCACGCCGGCAGCCTTGCCGTACAATGCGCTGGCAAAGTTGGGTGTACCTACTTTCGTCAATTCTTTCGCCGAGATCGTACTGACGGCATATCCCAACGCTCTGGATTCTTTCTTGATGCCTAAAGCGGTGACAACAACCTCCTCCAGTTCGAGACCCGGCAGAAGTTGTACATTCAACACTTTTTGATTACCCACGGTAATTTCTTGCGTGGTAAATCCTACATACGAGAACACTAACACACCCTTACCGGGCACATTAATCGAATAATTCCCGTCCACATCAGCCATTACGCCGGTGTTTGTCCCTTTCAGGGAGATGTTTACTCCCGGTAGCGGCTCACCTTCGTTATCCGTCACCTTACCGGTTATCGTTACCTGCTGTGCAAACAGCATTAACGTACTCATACAGACAACAGCGGTGAATATGAATCTCCGCCATGTATTCTGCTTGACAATCTTGTTTTTATTAATATCATTCATACTATATTTTATTTGTTCTTAATACTGTAATAATTAGTTTGATTAAAAAATATCTATTGTTTGGATGAATCATTTCATTCATCCGCCGCCTCGTCCTTCTTCCGAAAGCGAGGGGAAATTGCACATACATCTTATTTATCCATAGGCAAAAAAAATTGATTTATACGGTTTCACAAATTGTTCGGTAAGATTCCATTCTCCCGGATCAACGTTTTCGGATGATCCCCAGCAGACATGCAGAGGCAAAACATGTTTTGCCCTGCGTGCATTTCGTCTATTGCACAAGTTTGCCGCTTGTGCTGTGTTTGTAATTTCATGGCCGCAAGTCACAGACTTGCGCCGGGCAAAAGCATACGCAGTCCTCACCATCCGGCGCATCCTTGCAGTGACAGCGGTAGTTATGCGTTTCTTAATGAAACGACATGGATCTATATAATACAAGTGCGGAATCGTTGCGTTGTGTTGCAATGCCATTTTGTTGTGTTGCAATGCCATTTTGTTATGACGCGGAGCCATTTTGTCGCAGAGCGTAACCATCTCGTCAGATTGTAAAGTGATTAAAACAAGACACATGCCCGCGAAATCGCGGTATTCCACACCGTTGAGATAGCGCCGGAACCCTACATTCCGCGAAATTATCGTTGAAAATATATCTGGATTCCCGTGAAAAAAATCGCAGGAAGTTTTTTTTAATTGATTGGTTTGTGTTATATTCGCGCGAGGTGTGTATTCTCTCTCTCTCTCTCTCTCTCTCTCTAACAAATAAATGCACACAACCAATGCGCAGCCGTTAAAGATGCGAAAGATGCTTAAGATGCCGATATTTGATAAAAGTGAATCCATTCTTCGTAATTTTTTTTATTTCGAGGCAAAGCTACGTTTTTTTTTTGAATACAATGCGTATTCGTGCTAAAATTTTATCGCTAAAGATGTTTTTTTTGGTTTATGAATGCATCTCCCTGATTTTTACCCTTTGAAGCGCCCTTTGATTTTGATGCAATAATTTGATCGAAAAAAGGCTTTTCTGAATAAAATTCCATAGCTTTGCCGAAATTATTAACGATCGCGTATGGTCAATACAAAACAGGAAAATGGATGGTATTGTTGCGATTTATCAAATAATAAACAAATAATAAAAGCATTATGAAGTCATTACGTTACACGATTACTTATTTATTACTTACCCTCTTTTTGGGCGCCGCAAGTTGCCGTCAAATAATCGAAGCGCCTGTTCCGTCCGTCACTCCGGGCAAATACCAATTGGAGCAAATCAAGCGGAAATACGGCATGTTTATCCATTTCGGCATCAATACATTTCACAATGAGGAATGGACTGACGGCTCCAAACCGGCGGCATCGTACCAACCGACTGCCGTTGACGCCCGCCAATGGGTGGAGACAGCTAAAAACGCCGGGATGAAATACATCATTCTGGTGACGAAACACCATGAAGGTTTTTGCCTGTGGGACAGCAACTATACCGAATACGACGTGGATAATTCCGGAAATACAACCAATGTCGTAGAAGCGGTCGCCAAGGAATGTAAGGCGCAGGGAATCGCGCTGGGCTTGTATTATTCCTTATGGGATCGCAAACAAAATCCCGATGTGGATAATGCCGCATCGGATTCGGCATACAACAAATATATGATCAATCAGTTAAACGAATTGATAGACATTACCGGAAAACATACCCCCATCGTCGAATTATGGTTGGATGGCAGTTGGGTAAAACCGGCTGCCCGCTGGCCGCTCTCCGCTATTTACAAAACCGTAAAATCCCGCGAACCGCAATGCCAGATAAGTTCCAACTGGACAATCGGCGACGATGACAAATCAGGAGGGAAATATCCGAAAGATCAAAAAGAACTCGATCCGATACACTATTTCCCCAGTGATTTTCGCCTGGGCGACCCCTATCTCCCGGCAAATCCCGACCCGAAGCTGTTTACCCACGACGGTCAGACGTATTATATGCCCTGGGAATCTACGGTTTGCATGAGCGGCAAATGGTTTTACCATACCGAAGACTCTGTTTACAAATCGGTAGATGAACTGACGGAACTGTATAACATCGCCACCGCGCAGGATAATATTCTGATCCTTAACTGTCCGCCCAATCGCGAAGGGAGAATGCGGGATAAGGATGTCGAATTACTGATTGCGTTACGGAAAAACAGGGAAAGCCGATAACGTTGAACAAAATACGATGGAAGAATTGATTTGTTTTTATGACGACCGGATCGCGCATTATACGCAGATACGGGACGGATTGAAGAAAAAGATGCACCGGATGGGAACGCTCCGGCTGTTGATCGTGGCGTGTGCCCTGGTGACGCTCTGGCTGTGCCGAAATGAGGGCGGATGGGCGTTGTGGACGGGCATGAGCATTGGTTTCGCAAGCCCTTTTGTGATTTTGATGGTGTATCATATGAAGCTGGCAGACCGGAAAACCTGTGCCGACGAAATGATCCGCCTCAATACGAACGAACGCCGGGGAATCGACTATGATTTCAGCGCGTTCGACGGGGCGCCGGAACAGATCGACGCGCATCACCCGTTCAGTCTGGATCTGGATTTATTCGGCAGTCCGTCGTTATTTCAGAGCATGAACCGGACGGTCACGCACGTGGGGAAGTCGCGCCTGGCGAACTGGTTTACGCAGCCGTTGACAGACCGGGATGCCATCCTGCGCCGTCAGCAGGCGGTGCGGGAAATGGCATCGAAGACGTTTTTCCGTCAACATTTCTACGTCACGGGCGCTTCGCAGCAAAAGAGCGAAAAGGATGTGCATGAACTGAAAACGCTGTCGGGCAGTCAGGCGAGCCGTTTTTCCCAAAGCCGGCTGTGGCAGGTGTTGATATGGCTGATTCCGGGGTTATGGCTGGTCGTGGCGGGAGCTGCGATAGGGGCGGGGCTTCCGTCCGGGTGGCTGGCGGTGATGGGCGGGGCCGGTTTCCTGATTGCCAACGCGCCGGGAAAGCGTATTCATGCCTTGTATCACTCCGTAGACCGGATGGAACGGTTGCTGCTGACATATTCGCAGTTGATGGCGCAGATCGAAAAGGAGCCGTTCCGGTCGGAAGAGTTGCAGGAGGCACAGCGTCTGCTTGTGTCGCAACAGGCGGGCGCTTCGCAGGCGATCCGGCAGTTGTCGCGCATTATCGGCGCGTTAGACCAGCGATACAGTACGGCCGGCATCGTGCTGAATCTGATTTACCTGCGCGACATGCGGCAGGCGATGCGTCTGGAGCAATGGCTCAGGGTGCATGCCGCCGATTTCGACGATTGGTTCGACGCCTTGGCACGGGTAGACGCCTTGTGTTCGCTGGGCGGTTTTGCCTTTAATCATCCCGGTTACGTCTATCCGGCCATCGCCTCGGCCTACTTCCGGATGGAAGGGAAGGGGCTGGGACATCCCTTGCTGCACCGGGAGCAGTGCGTGCGTAATGATTTGCAAATGTCGCGGAATCCGTATTTTCTGGTAGTCACCGGGGCGAATATGGCAGGCAAAAGCACGTATCTCCGCACGGTCGGCGTCAATTTCGTGCTGGCATGTGTGGGGCTTCCGGTGTGCGCCGAATCGCTGACGGTGTATCCGGCTCATTTGGTGACGAGCCTCCGTACGGCGGATTCGCTGACGGCCAACGAGTCGTATTTCTTTGCCGAACTGAAACGGTTGAAGATGATCATTGACCGCCTGAATGCCGGTGAGGAGTTGTTTATCGTACTGGACGAGATACTGAAAGGTACCAATTCAAAGGATAAACAGACGGGTTCGCTGGCTCTGGTAAGGCAACTGGTCAGCCAAAAGACGTGTGGAATCATTGCTACACACGATTTGTTGCTGGGCACGCTGGAGCAGGAATTTCCGAATGAAATCCGTAACTGCCGTTTCGAGGCTGATATAGTCGACGATAATTTAACATTTACTTACCGGCTCCGCGAGGGCATCGCCCAAAATATGAATGCCAGCTTCCTGATGAAGAAAATGGGCATCACACTGTAAGCGCACTGAGTTCTCATCACTTTCTCATCACTTCCTCATCACTTTCTCATCGCTTTCTCATCGTTTTCTCATCGTTTTTTATTGGAAAACGGAAAAGGAACATCTACCTTTGTCTTGAAAAAATTTAAAAAACAAATTATATGAAACATATCGTGAATGCAAAGTTGATTTTGCCCTGCCTGGCAGGGATCTTTATTTTCGCAGGATTGACATCCTGCAAACGGGAACTTCAAAAAACAGACGAACTGTTAACGTTGGATTTCAAGTTGGAACAAGGCCTCGACCCGGCCGGTATGCTTGAAACAGCCTTCATCAAACTGGAAACCAATGACGCTTGTTTTATCAAGACGGTAGTACAGGTAGAATCCGCTATGGGAAAAATATTTCTCCTGAGCGGAGGCGATTGGAGACTGCTGGTATTCGACCCGTCCGGAAAATTCGTCACACAGGTTGGCGCCCGGGGCAACGGCCCCGGCGAATACATTGCCCCCATATCTTTCAGCATCGACCCTTACGAAAAACGCCTGTCCGTGATAGATGGTGCACAGGAAAAAATCATCCATTACGACCTGCAGGACTACCGGTTCCTTTCCGAAGAAAAACCCCCGTATAAAAGTTTGGGCCTCGAATATGCGGGAGATGACAGGATCGTATGGAAAAACATAGATTACTCCTCCGCGGATTATGCCGGCTGGAGTTATCTGGTTTCCGGCAGGGATCATACCCTGCAGAAGAAGTATGTGAAAAACGAATTTATGTCGGGATACCTCAGCGGGCCGATGAAGACTATATATAAATGTAAGGAGGACATACTTGCCTATACACAATACGACCCGGTCGTTTATCGCTTCCCGGAAGACACGATCGTGCCGCAATACCGGCTGTCATTCGGGAAATACCAGCTGCCGCCCATTGATTACCTGCAAAAAATCTCCGCCGGTTATGCTGATTTCATGCCGGAACTGAAGCAGTCGAACTATGTATTTTACTATACCGTCTTTGAAACCGGAGAGACGCTGGTCGTATTATATACCGTAGCCGAAACACCTTATATCGGGATTTATGACAAGAAACATCGCCGGATCGATGCCTATACCCGGCAGGAATTTGAAGACAAACTGGGCGCAGGCAAAATAGAGCGTCTGTCCGGCACGATGGACGATTATATTGTCGCCGTACTGCAACCGTTCGATCTGCTGGAAAAGAAAGCCGAAAATTACACCTTCCTCCCTCAGTTGCAGGAGTTACTGACCCAAACTTCGGATGACGACAATCCGATTCTGCTGCTGTTTAAAGTGAAGAAATGAAAAATCTTTGCGAAATCGGAAAATTATTCAATACGATCCTTTCGTATTGAATAATAATGACTATATTTGCGCAAAAGGACGAAACGAGTTTGGATAATCGTAATTACATAAAGGGATAAAAGATGAAACGGAAAATTTTCAGTGCAGCGATGATAGTTGCTATCGCGTTCCTGTCGGGGTGCCGGGCAAAAAAATCAAGCGACGGGAACGCTACCGTGATCTGTTTTGACCGCGAACAGGCCGCACAACACGTCGCTCTCCACGACTCGGAAGAGATCGTGTTCGAGGATTTGTTGAATCCCGCGGTCTTTCGCGTGATGTACGACACGCTGGTAGTCGTTCAGAATCAACCGAACTGCGACCATCTGTTAGAGATATACTCTTTGCCCGGAAAGAGCCGGATTGCACAATTCGCCGCGAAAGGCGGAGGCCCGGAAGACTTCCTCTCGTGCGACTGCTACGTCTATTCGGGCGCCGACTCACTGATTTATGCCATCGACCGGCAAAAAACGATCTGTTACGTCGTCAGCTTGCCGTCAAGCCTCGCCACAGGGAGGTTGGAGTACCGGAAACGGTTCCGGTATGATGCGGAAGTGCACCCTTACTCGGACATCCTTGTCGTTGACGGCGAACATTATGTCGGATACGGACTGTGGTATCTGAACAGTAAAAAATACAGCAACCATGTGCCCGCGCTGAAGCGATACACGATGGAGGCGCCCGACAATCAATCTGCGCCCAACAATATCGACATGGGGCAACACGACTATTTCGTCGCCTCAGTCAACGATGCCCGCCTGGCGATCAATCCGTCGACGAAAGAGATATGGCTGCTTGACGGGCATCAGGACAAGATCGACATCTACAACGATTCACTGCAAATCATTCGGACGCTGAGCGGCCCCGACGGGTATCAACTGTCCTATACCGATGTGCAATCGAACATCCCCATTCCTTTCGTCATGTTCACCAATAGCAAGACCTTCCGCTCCTATACGGATTATACCTTTACCGACAAATACCTCTACGTCATATACGAAGGCATCAACGGGACGGATTACAACCGCGAAGACCTGCAACCGGTCGAAATCCTGAAATTCGACTTGCAGGGCCATCTCGTGTGCACATACCGGGCAGACCGTTTCCTCATTTCGATTTCGGTAGACAGCAAGGAAGAATACTTGTATGGCACAGCCCGTACATCCGTCATGGAAGAGGCGCACTTTGTCAAGTATAAACTGTGAAGAATCAGAATAAAATTAATTCCATACCCTATGAAACAATGTTACTTTCTCAGTGTAATTCTTCTGGCGAGCCTCGCGGCCTGTACGGGAGAAAAGAAGAGCGCCGGCGACGACGAGAAAACCGTCGAAACCGCCCTGCCCGACATGGTCAGTGAAGTGACTGTCATGACGCTGGCTTCAACGGATTTTCAGCACGAACTGATCAGCAACGGCAAACTGTCGGCACGTCGGCATGTGGACTTGCTTTTTGAATCGGCCGAACCCATTGCGACCATCCACGTGAAAAACGGCGACCGGGTAAGTCCCGGACAAACGCTGGCCGAACTGGCGACGTTCCGCCTGACCAACAAGACCGCTCTGGCCAAAGACGCCCTGGACAGGGCTACACTGGAATTGCAGGACGTCCTGATCGGACAGGGATTTGCGCTCGAAGATTCGTTGAAGGTGCCACCGGCCACCATGCGGTTAGTCCGTACCAAGAGCGGCTACAACCAGGCGCTGGTGCAGTACCGCCTGGCCGTGCACGAAGAAGAGAACGCCCTCCTGAAGGCGCCCTTCGACGGCATCGTTGCCAATCTGTTTGCCAAGCCCTTTAACGTGGCTTCCACGTCGGAAGTCTTCTGTACCGTCATCGACCCGCGTAGTCTGGAAGCGGCCTTTACCGTACTCGAAAGCGAACTGCCGTTGATCCGGACGGGCGACAAAGTGCTCGTGACGCCCTATGCCCTCTCCGGCGAAACAACGGAAGGACGCATCTCCGAAATCAACCCCTTAGTCGACGACAACGGGATGGTACAGGTCAAAGCCTCCGTCGTTTATTCCGGAAAACTGTTTGAGGGAATGAACGTGCGCGTCAGTATTCAACGCTCGCTGGGCAAACAGTTCGTCGTTCCCAAGGAAGCCGTCGTGATCCGCTCCGGCAAGCAGGTGATATTTACCCTTGTCGACGGAAAGGCGCTTTGGAAGTACGCGCAAACCGGACTGGAAAACGCCGGCCACTACACCGTCACAGCAGACGGTCTGAAAGAGGGCGATGTCGTCATCACCGGCGGCAATATCAACCTCGCACACGAAAGCCCGGTTACGGTCAAATAATTCAACGATTCAATGATTCAAAAATTCAAAAATTATGGCAACGGCAAAAAGTTTTGAGGAGTTGGAGATATGGCAAAAAGCACGGGTTTTTTGCCGAAGCATATTTCGCATTACGAATTATACAAGGTTCTCGCAGGATTATCGGCTGAAGGACCAGATAAAAGCCTCGGCAGGCTCTGTTATGGATAATATCGCAGAAGGTTTTGAACGGAGCGGAAACAAGGAGTTTATACAGTTTCTGTATATCGCCAAAGGTTCGTGTGGTGAGTCCAGATCACAATTATACCGTGCACTGGACTTCGGATACCTGTTGAACGAGGAATTTAATCTGTTGCAACAGGAATCCATAGAACTCTCGCAGAATAATTCGAATTTCATCAAGTATTTGAAGAACTCCGAAATGAAAGGCGACAAATATAAATAAGGATTCAATGATTCAACAATTAAGAGGAATGATTGGATTTTTGAATCTTTGAATGATTGAATTTTTGAACATATCTATTTGTTATGATTAAATTTTTATTGGATCGCCCGGTAGCCGTGTTAATGTCTTTCTTGGCCTGTTTCATTATAGGCTTGGTGACGTATTTCACGTTGCCGGTATCGCTGCTGCCCGACATCGCTATCCCGGAAATCACCGTGCAGGTGAGCGGACAGAACATGTCGGCGCGCGAACTGGAGAATACCGTCGTCAAACCCGTCCGCCAACAGCTGATGCAGGTCGGACGGCTGCGCGAGATTCTGACCGAAACGCGCGACGGCGCCGCACTGGTACGCCTGCACTTCGACTTTGGCGTCAATACCGACTTGGCTTTTATCGAAGTTAATGAGAAGATCGACGCCGCTATGAGCCATCTCCCACGCGAAGTCGAACGGCCGCGCGTCATCAAGGCCAGTGCGACCGACATCCCCGTGTTCTGCCTCAACCTCACCCTTCGCGACACAGCCGGCAGCGAACAGGCCTTCCTCAACCTTTGCGAGTTTGCCGAAACGGTCATCAAACGGCGCATTGAGCAACTGCCCGAAGTTGCGATGGTCGACATCACCGGTCTGGTCGGGCGGCAGGTGCAAATCGTACCCGACATGGCGACGCTTCAGATGGCCGGTTTTACACTCAACGATATCGAAGCCGCGCTCGAAGCCAATAACATCGAACCGGGCAACATGACCGTGCGCGATGGGTATTATGAGTACAACATCAAGTTTTCGGCGCTGCTGCGTACCCCCGCAGACGTGGAACAAATCTACCTGCGCCGGCAGGAACGCATCTTTCAGTTGAAAGACCTGGCTACGGTGGCCGTCGTGCCCATCCGGGAGACGGGCGTCTCGCTGGCCGGCGGCAAACGGGCCGTCACGCTGGCCGTCATCAAGCAGGCGGACGAGAACATGGAGGCGCTCAAGACGGCTTTGCAGGGCGTGACGGGCTATTTCACCGCCGTGTATCCCGACATCGACTTCGGCATCACGCGCAACCAGACGGAACTGCTCGATTTCACGATCTCGAACCTCAAACAAAACCTGCTGCTCGGCTTCATCTTCATCTGCCTTGTGGCCGTGCTCTTTCTGGGAGACGCCAAAAGCCCCACCGTCATCGGGCTGAGCATGGTGGTAAGCATCGTCGTCAGCTTCCTTTTCTTCTACCTTTTCCACATGTCGCTGAACATCATATCGCTGTCCGGACTGATCCTTGCGCTTGGGATGATGATCGACAGCGCTATCATCGTAACGGAAAACATTGCCCAATACCGCGCCCGGGGCGATTCGCTCGAGGATGCCTGTGCACGGGGTACGACCGAAGTCATCACGCCCATGCTCTCGTCTACCTTTACCACGATTGCCGTCTTCGTGCCCCTGGTCTTCATGAGCGGCATTGCGGGTGCGATCTTCTACGACCAGGCCTTTGCCGTCACCGTCGGGTTGATCGTTTCCTACTTCACCGGCATCATGCTGCTGCCCGTGTTATATAAATTGGTATACGGATTCAAATTTAAAAATTCAACGATTCAACGATTCAACGGTTCAACGATTCAACGGTTCCTTTCTAATCTTAATTCTCAATTCTCAATTCTCAATTCTCAATTCCTCAACGGTTTTTATGACCGGGGCTTGGCGTTCGTCTTCCGCCACAAACGGGCGAGCCTGCTGGCGGTAGTAGTGTCGTTGCCGCTGTGCGCCTACTTTTTCTTCGAGATTCCGAAGGGACGGATGCCGGAGATCGACCGGAACGAACTGGTGGCGTTTATCGAATGGAATGAAAATATCCACGTAGGCGAAAACCGTTCGCGCGTGGAGGCGTTGTTTCGCGAGGCCGGGGCGACGGCGACGGAATACACGGCCTATGTGGGGCAACAACAGTTCCTGCTGAACCGCGACCGCGAGTTGTCCGTTTCCGAAGCGGAATTATATTTCAAGACCGCGGAGGCGGCAGCCGTCGCGCCGTTGCAACGGCAGGTCACCGCGTGGTTGGAAGAACGCTATCCGGCGGCCGTCTTTTCATTCGCCCCGCCGGAGACGGTGTTCGAGAAGCTCTTTACCACGGGCGAGGCCGGCGTCGTAGCCGAACTGTATGCGCGTAACAAGGCCGAAACGCCTTCGCCCGCCGACATCCACGCGCTGGAAGAGGCGCTGAAGGCGCAGACCGGCGTATCGCCCGTCGGCGTGGCCTTCGACAACCAGCTGAACATCACCGTAGACCGCCACAAGCTACTGCTCTACAACGTGGCCTACGAGGAAGTATACCGCGTACTGAAAACCGTCTTTCGCGACAACGAAGTGGCCACGTTGCGGTCGTACCAGCAATACCTGCCCATCACGCTGGCGGGCGAGGAGCAGTCGGTTAGCCGCATGATGCGCCGAACGCTCGTCCACACCATCGCCGACAAGGACGGGCACACGCAATCCATCCCCCTGCAATCGCTCGTCAAGATTACGCCGGGCGAAGACCTGAAGACGATCGTGGCGGGGAAGAACGGTGAATACGTCCCGTTCCGCTTCTACGACGTGCGCGAGGCGGAGCGGCTGATGGCGGACGTGAAGCAGTGCGTCGACCGCACCGGGCGCCTGAGTAACGGGCGCGAGGCGTGGGAGGTCGACTTTTCGGGCAGTTTCTTCTCGAACCGAAAAATGTTAAACGAGTTGGTGATTATCCTCCTGATCTCGGTGCTGCTGATGTATTTCATCCTGGCGGCGCAATTCGAGAGTTTCCTGCAGCCGCTGATCGTGCTGCTGGAAATCCCGGTCGACACGGCGGCCGCGCTCTTCGTACTCTGGCTCTGCGGCCATTCGCTGAACCTGATGTCGGCCATCGGCATCGTCGTCACGGCCGGTATTATTATCAACGATTCGATCCTCAAATTGGACGCAATCAACGAACTGCGCAAAGCCGGCATGCCGCTTATGGAAGCGATCCACGAGGCCGGACGACGCCGGTTGCGACCGATCATCATGACCTCGCTCACGACCATACTGGCGATGACACCGTTGCTGTTTTCGTCCGACATGGGTAGTGAGTTGCAGAAGCCTCTCTCCGTCGCCATGATAGCTGCCATGGCGATCGGTACGGCCGTCAGCCTCTTCATCATACCGCTTGTATACTGGTTTATATACCGAAAAAGCGCCGCTATACAATGATTCCATGATTCAATAATTCAAAGATGAAATTCAACGATTCAAAAATTCAACGATTCAACGATTGGTCAACGATTAAAGACAGCTTTTCGGGATTTGCGGATCATGATCCACTGGTTAGGGATCATGATCCGCAAGTCAGGGATCATGATCCGCAGGTTATGGATTATGATCCGCAAGTTATGGATCACGATCCGCAGATTATGGATCACGATCCGCAAATAGTAAACAACAGGAGTACCTGTTCATAAAGTAGATCATATGAAGAAAATAAGATTGATTGTAGTATTGATGTGTGCGCTGTCCGGCAAGGGCTACGCGCAGGGCTTGACGCTGACGCTGGAACAGACGATAGAGATTGCGGCGGACAGTTCGCTGGAGGCTTTTCGCTCGAAGAACCTGTATCTGGCCGACTACTGGCAGTATCGTACCTATCGCGCGGCGCGGCTGCCCAAACTGACGCTGAACCTGACACCGGCGGAGTATTACCGCGATATTATCCGGCGGTATGATTCGGGCGAGGACATTGACGTCTACCGGCGGCAGCAGTCCTATTATGCCTACGGCGGTCTGGAAGTGACGCAGAATTTTGACGCTCTTGGCGGGAGTTTTTACCTTAATTCCGACCTGGGATACATGCGTAATTTCGGCGCGAACACGTATACGCAGTTTACGTCCGTACCCGTGCGCATCGGGTATTACCAGAGCCTGCTGGGATACAATCCTTTCCGCTGGGAACGCAAGATCGAACCGCTCAAATACGAAAAGGCGCGGAAGGAACTGATCTTTAATCTCGAAAAAGTCAGCGAGGAGGCGACGGGTTATTTCTTTGAACTGGCGAGTGCGCAGACCGAATACGACATGGCACGCGACAACGTGGTGTCGACCGATACGCTGTATCGCACGGGCGAACAGCGGCACCGAATCGCCTCTATCACGCAGGCCGATCTGCTGACCCTGAAGCTGGATGCCGTCAACGCCCGCAATACGTTGCAGAACGCCGAAATCGCCCTCCAGCGCGCGACTTTCAGCCTGGCGTCCTATCTGGGATTCGACCAGCATACACCCATCCGGCTCCATCTGCCGGGGCGCCCGCACGAGCGTGTGATCACGGTTGACGAGGCGCTCGTCCAGGCACACGAAAACAATCCCCAGTTTCTCGAACAGCGCCGACAGTTGCTCGAAGCCGAACAGACGGTAGACCGTACACGCAAGGAGGCGAATTTCAATGCGTCGTTCCGCGCCAGCATCGGGTTCAACCAGGTGGCCGACGCGCTGCGTGATGCCTACCGCGACCCGCTGCAACAGGACATCGTCTCGCTTTCGATCTCCGTCCCGCTCGTGGATTGGGGCGTGCGCAAGGGGAAATACAATATGGCGCGGAACTCGCTGAACGTCGCCCAAATCTCCGCCCGGCAGCAGGAACTGTCTATCGAGGAAGAGGTGATCATGACCGTGGGCGATTTCAATATACAGCAAAAGTTGATCGCCAGCGCCGAAGAAGCGCTCGACCTCTCGCAACTGGCGTATACCGAAACCCGGCAACGGTTCCTGATCGGCAAGGCCGACATCAACAGCCTCACCCTCTCGCTCCAGCGCCGGCAGGAAGCGCAGCGTAATTACATCAACGCGCTCCGCAGCTACTGGCTCAGCCATTACAAGATACGCAAGCTGACGCTGTACGACTTTGATCTGAAGATGCCTCTGATGCGAATGTTCGACTCTCATAAAGGCTTGTAAACACGATGCAAACTACGCCCCGCATATCGTCTTTTACGGTCATCATCGCCTTTCTGTGCCTGGCGCTGGTAGGCGTTGCGCTACTGCCGCTGCTACCGGTCAAACTGTCGCCGTCGCACACGCTACCACGCCTCACGGTCAGCTACAGTTTGCCGGGCAACTCGGCGCGCGTCATCGAAATGACCGTCACCTCGCGCCTCGAATCCATGCTGGCGCGTATCAAGGGCATCCGCGAAATCAGCTCTACCTCCGGCAACGGTTGGGGACGCATCACACTCGAACTGGACAAGCATACCAACATCGACGCCGCCCGTTTCGAGACCTCCACCATCGTTCGCCAGACCTGGCCTGGCCTGCCCGACGGACTGAGTTACCCGGTGGTCGAAATGAGCCGCCCCGACGACACCGAGTCACGCCCCTTCATCAGTTATACGCTTAACGCCGCCGCCACGCCGATCTTCATCCAGCGTTTTGCCGAAGACCGCATCAAACCGCGTCTGGCCAATATCGCCGGCATCTACCGCGTCGACATCACCGGCGCCACGCCCATGGAATGGCAGCTGGAATACGACAGCCGGCAACTGGCCGCGCTCGGTATTACCGTCGACGCTCTACAGGACGCCATCGCCCGACACTACAACCGTGTCTTCCTCGGCCTCGCCAACCGTTCGGACGAGGGCAACGAATGGATACGCCTCGCCCTGATTCCCGATGCGGACATCCACGCTTTCGATCCTGCCGCCATCTTCCTGCCCGACCGCGACGGCAAGCTCATCCGTCTCGACCAGCTGCTGCGCGTTAACCGTCAGGAAGAAGCGCCCAGCAGCTATTACCGCATCAACGGCTTAAATTCCATCTACCTCTCCATCCATGCCGACGAAACGGCCAACCAGTTGCAGTTAGCCACCCGGGTGAAGCGCGAAATGGACGCCCTCCGTTCCTTCCTGCCACCCGGCTATGAGATTCATACGAGTTACGACGCGACGGAGTTTATTCAGGCCGAATTGGACAAGATTTATATCCGCAGCGGCCTGACGGTGCTGATCCTGCTGCTGTTCGTGCTGCTGATCACGCGCAGTGTGCGCTATCTCTTCCTGATCACCGTCAGTCTGGCCGTCAACCTCTGTATCGCCGTCATCTTCTACTACCTGCTGGGACTGGAAATGCAGCTGTATTCGCTGGCCGGCGTGACCATTTCGCTCAGCCTGATCATCGACAATACCATCGTCATGGCCGACCATATCAAACACCGCCATGACCGCAACGCCTTCCTGCCCATCCTGGCGGCCACCCTGACGACCATCGGCGCCCTGGCGATCATCTTTTTCTTGGACGACAAGATACGGCTCAACCTGCAAGACTTTGCGGCGGTGGTGATTGTCAACCTGGCCGTCTCGCTGTGCGTCGCCCTCTTCCTCGTGCCGGGACTGATCGACAAGCTGAACCTTTTCACGCCCAAGCCTCCGAAAGTCCGTCGCCGCCGCCGCTTCATTGCCTTGCGTCGCTTTCTGCGTCGACTGCCGGTCCGGTTCTCGCGCTACTACATCCGGCAGATGGCCTTCTGTTGCCGATGGAAAAAATCGGTTTGCCTGCTGCTGGTACTTGCCTTCGGACTGCCCGTCTTCCTGCTGCCCGACAAGATCGAAATGAAGTCGAACGAGTCTTATTCGTCGACGGATTCCCTTTTCATTGAAACGTACAACAAAGTCGTTGCAAACGAGACGTACAAGGAGAAGGTCAAACCGGTGATGGAAAAGGCGCTGGGCGGTTCGTTGCGGCTCTTCGTGCAGAAGGTATACGAAGGTAGCTATTTCACCAACCGCGAAGAGACTGTCCTGAGCGTCACCGCCAACCTGCCGAACGGCAGCACGCTGGTGCAGATGAACCACCGGATCGGACGTATGGAAGCCTACTTGAGCACCTACCGGGAAATCCGCCAGTTCCAGACCCATATCTATAACGCCCGGCAAGCGCGTATCGACATTTTCTTCACGAAGGAGAGCGAACGCAGTGGCTTTCCCTACACGCTCAAGAGCCGCATCATCGGCAAGGCGCTGGAGTTGGGCGGCGGTAGCTGGGGCGTGTGGGGCTTGCAGGATCAGGGCTTCAGCAACGACGTCCGCGAGAATGCCGGCAGTTTCCGCATTGAGATGTACGGCTACAACTACGACGAACTCTACGGCTGGGCGGAGCAGTTGAAGGAAACGCTGCTCACGTACCGGCGCATCAAGGAGGTACTGATCAATTCGGAGTTTTCGTGGTGGAAGGACGATTACCAGGAGTTCTATTTCAACCTCAACAAGGCGCACATGGCGCAGGAGCATATCCTGCCGATCGACCTGTTCAATACGCTTCGCCCGGTCTTCGGCAAGGACTTGTATGCGGGGAGTATCATTGTGGACAACGAGACGGAAAAGCTGAAACTTACCTCGCGACAGTCGAAGGAATACGACATTTGGAGCATGCAATACGTGCCCCGGCCTCTCAAGGATGTGCCGTCCAAGCTGTCCGAACTGGCCACGGTCGAGAAAGGGCAGATGCCGCAGCAGGTGGCCAAATGGAACCAGCAGTACCGCCTCTGCCTGCAATACGAATATATCGGCGCCTCGAACCAGGGCAACAAGATACAGGAACAGATTCTGGAGGACTTCAACGCCCGGCTTCCGATGGGTTACAGCGCCAAACCCGACCGCTTCTACTGGGGATGGGGCAAGAAGGACTACAAGCAGTACGGGTTGCTGTTGCTGATTATCGTCATCCTGTTCTTCACGACCGGCATCCTGTTCAATTCGTTGAAACAGCCGCTGGCGGTGATTTTCGTGATACCGGTATCCTACATCGGCGTGTTCCTGACGTTCTACCGGTTCAAGCTGAACTTCGACCAGGGCGGATTCGCGTCCTTCGTGCTGCTGTGCGGCATCACCGTGAATGCCAGTATCTACATCCTGAACGAGTATAACAAACTCCGCGAACGGAAACCGTTGATGTCGCCTTACCGTACTTACCTGAAAGCGTGGAACGTCAAGATAACGCCGATCTTTCTTACCGTCATATCTACGGTGTTGGGATTTGTGCCCTTCATGCTGGGCGCCGACAAGGAGGCGTTCTGGTTCCCGTTGGCCGCCGGCACCATCGGCGGACTGCTGATGTCGATCGTGGGGATTTTCCTGTATCTGCCGGTATTTGTGCTGAAGAAAGAACGTAGAAAGAAGCGGTTGAATAGAAAAAATGGAATCTAAATAGACTGCTAAATAATTGGAACAAATAAGATTGGGATTTAATATAGAAATATCTCTGCTAAAACTATTGCAGAATTAAAAATTCACACTATCTTTGCATCGCATTTGAAAAGATGTCCTCAATAAACGGTGTGGTAGTTCAGCTGGTTAGAATACCTGCCTGTCACGCAGGGGGTCGCGGGTTCGAGTCCCGTCCATACCGCAGAAGCCTTCGGACATACGAAGGACAAAAGCAGAGAAATCCCGCAAAATCAAGATTTTACGGGATTTTTTATTCCTCCCAACGGACACTTTTTGGTTGATTTCAACAAGCTATTCGGGACCGGAGATTAAATAAGGCAGACGGCTGAGAACAAAAAATGAAAAAAGACCGGAATCGTTTTGCCAATTCCGGTCTTTCCTGTCATACTTTTTCTTGCTTTTGTGGACTTTTGTTTTGGAAGTCCACCCTACAGAGAGCGCTAATTCCGCCTCTCGACTTCCTTTGCGGTTAGCTTTGATGTACGGGCTAACCTTGCCTTTCGTTTTCATAATCGTCATTTTATTAATTTGTAAATCCGGATGCAAAGATACGTCATTATTTTGATTTATATTACTGTTACCTGAACCGGTGGCAGGTTCAGCGTTTGACATGGCGGTTGTTGAGTTGTCCTTTTGCAGGGTCTTCTTTCGGGTTTTCATAGAAATTGCCGGGAAAGTCCGAACCATGATTAAAGGATTGAATGATATACATGATTATTGAAAATCAAGACAATCCGGCAATCAAGTGAATCAAGGTTCAGACATTTGCTCCTGTTCGCAGGCGCTCTTTTCGATTGTATCTTTCATCGGAATTTCTCCAGCAACCGCTGAAAAATATCAAGCAACTGTCAGAAAGTCTCCAGCAATCGCCGGAAGATTCCCGGCAGTTATCGGAAAAGTTCCAGCAATCGTTGAGAAATTCCCAGTAGCCGTCGGAAAATTCCCAGCAGTCGTCGGAAAACCTCCAGCAATCATCGGAAAGTTTCCAGCAATCGTCAGCAAGTTTCCAGCAACCACAGGAAAGTCTCCGGAAGCCGTCGGAAAATTCCCGGCAGTCGCCGGAAAACTTCCTGTAGTCATCGAAAATCGCCAGTAGCTGTCGGCATGTTTCCGGTAGTTATCGGAAAATTGCCGGTAGCCGGAAATAATCGGTTAATGACGCAATAATTGATATTTTACCGCGTTAATCAAAGTATTATACATCATCAAAAAAAACAAATGATATGAAAATTTCGCAGAGCAACTATTTGAATATGTCGAATGCCGTATTGACGCATTTTGACAATAATGTACCGGCGTGGACGGGAATCCGTGTAGTGTCGAATGGTGTTGGAAAATTGAGGACTACCCTTACGGATATCACCGGCACGGCAACTAAGCAAGGCGAAAACAACCCCGTAGGACATACTGCCGCCAAAGAACATGCCCGCGATGGATTGGAAGGGTTGGTTTACCTGACAGCCTTGCGTGTAAGAAGTTATGCGGGAATAGCAGGTGATGATGTATTGTTGGAAAAAATGCGCTTTTCGCGTTCCGCCCTCGACATTTTGGGGACAAACGACTTGTTGACCCGTAGCCGTCTGGTGTTGGATGCCTGTGTCGCCCACCTACCCGCCCTGACCGATTATCAGGTTGACCAAAAAACCATTGACGACCTGCAACAGCGCATCGACCGGACTGCTCAACTTTATGCCCAACGGGATACGGTCATTGACCAGCGGATGGAAGCCACTGCGCGTCTGCAACAACTTTTTACACAAGCTCGCAAAGAACTCAAAATACTGGACGACCTCGTAGAGGGTTATGTGGAGGATGATGCTTTTGTGGCGACGTACTTCAATGCCCGCAGAATCCACGATTTGAAGGGCAGAAAAGCAAAAACGGAGGAGAAGGAATAAAATCCGGAGGCATTTGATGAACGGGATTCAGGTCATTGGAGGATTGGAATCGCAAATGACCGAAATTGAAATAAAAATGCTATTTTTGCACCGGACTAATATTAAAAATGTATGGAGACGACGTTAGATAAAGCAACACGAGATGAGATTGGTTTTGTTTCATTCATTATATCCGAATTTGCAATTGCCTATAAAATGAATGTTCAGAAAGCCTATCGGTATCTAAAAAAATATGGCGGGCTTGACTATCTTTATGAAAATTGGTGGGCGCTTCATACCGACAATCCTTTTGGGGCTGTACGGGATATGTACGAAATTTGCTACAAAAATGGGGGAATGAGATAAATGCAGGTATATCACGGCAGTTATAGGGACATCATTGAGATTGACCTTTCTCAGGGTTGGGATAACCGGGATTTTGGAAAAGGTTTTTATGTTACAAATATCCGTAGCCAAGCCGAATATTGGGCTACCCGAATCGGAATGATACGTGTGTCCCCATTCAAACCCTTTCCGAACGCCTTTGCGCCAAACGCCGGGGCTGCATAAGAGGGTTGTACAGACCTGTCTTGAACAATCAAAAGAATAAGCTACCTTTGTCGGAAAAATTATATAAAGTAGATAATATGGACAAGCCGAAAGAAATTCTGGAATTGGAACGGATTTATGGGATTGAATTGAAAGCGATTGATGAGAAAGAATTTTCTTGGCAATCAAGAAATTCTTATGTGATAAATACAAATGGAGAAATTACGCATTTAAATTTATCCAAGAATCAAATAAGCGAGATAAAAGGATTGGAGACTATTATTAAAAGAGAAAAGTTTAACAATTTACGTATTGACAACAATCCTTTCTTGAAAGATACACCCTTGATATTAAAAGAGTATGAAAACCATTTGGCCGATTTGTTGAACTATTTTTCTATTGAAGAACAGACGAAGGTATCCGTTAGCTTACCGGCTAAAGTGATGTTGGTGGGGAATCATGCTGCGGGGAAATCTACGTTTTGGCATTATATGAAAGAAAATGAACTGCCGAAAGAAGCTCCCGGCAGTACGCATGTGTTGCAAGTCCATCCGTATCCGGCGGAAAGACCTGCCGGTCAATTGCCGGATGCCATGGTGTACGACTTCGGCGGGCAGGATTATTATCACGGGCTGTATCAGGCTTTTTTATCGGAAGACTCTGTGAATGTATTGTTCTGGTGTAACGAATCGAATGATAACGACCCTCGAAAAGCGCAGGATGGAAGCGGCAGATATACCCGCATTTTCAAGCTGGAATATTGGCTGCACCAGTTGAAATATGCTTTTGAGAGAAGGAAAGAACAATGGGGAACCGGAAATTTACACGAGTCGGACGAGCCGCTGTTGATTGTACAAACACATGCCGATAGCCCCGGCGACAAAAGGAAGAACTGCACGGAAGACCTTTCGGAGTTCAATGTTGAGGGCGAATATTACTTATCGTTAAACAAAGAGTCCGTGCAAGAGGGAAACTCATTCCATCTTGGATTACAATACCTGAAAGCAACCCTTCTTCAGAAGATAAAAGATAAAAAGCAAACCGAAGAAAGAGGGGAATACTACAAAAAGTTCTTGCAATACGTTTTGAATGCAAAGGGGCATACCTGTATCCCGGTAGAAAACTTAATCAGCGAAGGTCATTATGGGCGGGAGCTTCTTGATGAGGAGAAAGAGGATGAGAAAAAGAAGGAGGAGAAAGAGAAGGAGAAATTGCTTATGTTCTTGAAGTCCGACCTCTACCAATTGCATTTGAGAGGATTGGCGCTTTATTATCGTGAGAACAAAAAGCTGGAAGATGTGGTTTGGCTCAATCCAACGAAAACCGTCGCACATATACATCAGAAAATATTGTCTCCAAGCGTCATGCGGAATAAAGCCGGAATACTCTCGGAGGAAGACTTTCATAAGGCAACAAAGGGAGATGATAAAATCGAACAGCTACTAATCTGCGAGAAGGTAGTCTTCCATGATAAATACGAGGACAAATATATTATTCCGGGCTATCTGCCCCTTGTGTCGGAAGATGCTTATTATGACATGCTACGTTTTGGGTTTGCAAAGCCAAATTTCATCTTGAAGTTCAAGCGCTTTATTCCTTTCGGGCTAATCAACCAACTGATCTGCCTGTATGGACGGAATCCCGACAAGAAGAAATTCTGGCGCGACCAGTTGATATTCACCCTTAACGGAAGCTATAAGATATGGATAAAACTTGATTTTTCGGAGTTGACCATCGCCGTATCCATCCATCCGATTCCCGAGAAGCAGCGTTCTACCCGCTTTAACCTGAATCAAGTGGAGCAACTCCTTTTCTACAATATCATCGACTTGTATTGGGGAAAAGAGGTCAGGTATGAAACCGGGAAGGAACATGAACCGATAAAAGAACCGATAAAAGACAATGATATACAGCAAATAACCGAGTATATACGGAGTTATAAGATAAAATCGCCGGAAGACATGTATATCTCCGTGGACGGAGAACGGTTTGTTTTGCATACGGAATTGGAAGCATTCGATAATTCCAAGCATTTGACGATACCGGCTTATTCGTTTAAAGAGGGAAAAGAAACACATAAAACACAGCAGGTATCTGCATATAAGAATTTTACTAAGAATTTAAACATAAAAGGCATGAAAAAGATTTTTATCTCCTATTCACGCAAAGACGTGGATTATAAGAATGAACTGAAAAAGCATCTTGATCTATTAAAAACATTTGAAATTGCCGATACTTGGAGTTGCGAAGAGATTAGTATCGGCAAATGGGATGCGCAGATACAAAAGGAATTGGAAGAAAGCGATTTGATTATCTATATGCTGTCGGCCAACTTCTTTTCGTCTAAGTACATTTTGGAAAATGAAGTGAAGAAAGGATTAGAAGATGCGGCTCAAAATTCGGATAAAGTAATCTTATGCGTGGTTGTCAGTGAGTTTGTGGGTTTGGAACAATTGAGAACAACAAATCCCAATCCATTACAGGATGCTATTTTGCAGTTAGCCGATTGGCAGTACCTGCCTTACGACACGAAACCCAATAAAGTGACCGGCAAAAGCGAAGAGAAAATTACTTCGCTAACAGCCTATCCTCAATCTCGTATTGACGAAGCATTTGTGCAAATCGTCAATAAAATAGTGGAGAAGCTAAAGATTTAAAGGAACTTCCGGTACGTTGGAAGTTCCGAGTGATGGCACACATGCAGCGGCAAAAACAAATATCCCCTGTCGGCGCTTATGGGTGCAAAAATGTAATCCATGCAGGCAAGTGTCTTAACCACGCCTGCCGCGTTCATTGTTCCGGGCAGGTCGAAAAAGATAAAATCCAACTCATGCTCGTTTTGCAACTGCTCTGCCTTCATTTATACTTACAACTGTTTTTGGATACCGACATGTTTAATCTATATATCAATAATCCAATGTAAAAGAATATAGAAAAAACCGCATATTTTTCACGTCCCCGGCAGGTGGCAGGGGTTGGCACTATGCACTATGTCAACTATCTGTCTGAACCTTGATTTTTAGGATTAAGAGATTACCATGATTATCAAGAAAGAGTAGATAAACTAGAGAGGATGATAATTAAATGTGATTTTCGTGTGGCAGTATTCGATTTTATCAATACCTTTGTATATCATATCAATGACTTGATCAATGAAACAGATAAACAGATTGAAAGTAGTTCTTGT
>JAITPV010000059.1 GCA_031289275.1 Tannerella sp. | reverse complement strand
GCTTATCCCCTTCGGTCAAGTAAATAAATCTTTGTCCTGAAAGGACTGATTTTCATAACCGCAGGTCGTTGACCTGCGGTGATCGTAACAAGGGTATAGCTGCCTGAAAGGCAGGACGCTTAGTGATGAAAAATAAACAAGTTATAACAACAGGCAAACAATCCCGTAGGGATTATAGCTCGGTAGAAAGGAATACGCCTACACAATCCGGCATGCCGTCAGGTATGCCACCGGTAATCATGGATGCATTCCTGACGGAATGCCGGGTAAGGCGGGAGCGATGCGTTTCTACCGAGCTATATTCCCTACGGGAATGGGACAGTCGGCAAACACTCTTTTACAGGTTATTTATTTTACGTTACTAAACATGCCGCGTATGCTTACAAAGCCGAGAATGGGAAAAGGGTGAATGTCTATGTGATGCATGGCGCCAAATACAATCAAAGCGAATTTCACATTGCAGAGAAACTTGCAAAGGTGGGACAGCATGTATTATTCCCGAACGATAGCGATATGGGAAAAGGTCGTAAAAATGATGTTTTCCTTTATGATTCAAAAACCTTTGCGCAACAAAAGGTGGAACTAAAATCGTTGTTTGGAAATACGGCCGAGGTTGTCCGTTCGCGTATAGCAAGCGGTACCGGTCAGGCAAGTATCATTGCCTATGATATACAATCCAATATTAAGAAGAAGTGGTTGATCGAAGGATTGCGTAGAGGTTGGTCAAAGGATTTGAAACGGGTTTTGTTGAATTGGAGAGGTCGGTGGTATGATATTAATAAAGAATCATTATTCACCCAGGCAGTATATCATTTATTGAAATAAAAAAAGACAGTCTTGCGGCTGTCTTTTTCGAGAGATAAACTTTCGATTATCAAACATTTTATGTAACGCTCGCTAAACAGCAGGGCACCCCGGTCGCTCGTCGCGGAGCCGGTAAGGGCTGTTTTGTAGAGCGGCACCCAGTAGCCGCTTTCATGTTACGAGGCCATAAAGATAGGGATTGTTTTCAAAACCGGCAAGTATTGAATTGAAAAATTTAATTTTGCCGTGTCTGTTTCCCGCTCCCAGACCATCGCTTTTTATTACATTCGTTGTTGTTCTACCAGGGCTCGAACCTGGAATTTCAGGACCAGAATCTGACGTGTTACCATTACACCATAGAACAATTTCCTTCTTTTTTAGTGGCCGCAAAGATATATCTTTTTTCTTTTTCATCAAAATGTTTTTGACGAATTTCCGGCAACGGCAGGCTTCCTAATAGACTTTTTTGTTTATTAACTCCCGAGCAACATCTTTTGCGTATCTGAACACACAACTAATACGATTTATTCGTATGTTTGCAGGCGAATAGTATTATAAAAATAAATCTTATGGAAAAGTTAACGCATCAAGAAGAAGAAGTTATGTTGATCGTGTGGCAAAAAGGCCAAGGTACGATTCGGGAATATCACGAAGCAAGCACCAAACCGTTAATGCCTTACACGACATTTGCCTCCGTCATTAAAAATCTGGAACGGAAAAAGTATCTGAAATTACGCCGTATCGGAGGAACGACCAACCTCTGTATCCCGTTGATCGAGGGAAGCGAGTATAAACGCCGCTTTATGTCGGGCGTTATCCGTGATTATTTTCAAAATTCGTATAAGGAAATGGTTTCCTTCTTTGCGAAGGAAGAAAAAATCTCGGCAGACGAGTTGAAAGAGATTATCAGCATCATCGAACAAAAGAACTGAACCCGTGGAACTCCTTACGTACCTGCTGAAGGTAAATGTAGCTATCACCCTTTTTTATCTTGTGTACAGCCTCTGTTACCGGGGAGATACGTTTTTCAGGTTGCGCCGTTATATACTGTTGAGTATGGTGTTTTTGTCGGCGATCTATCCGTGCCTTGACTTCTCGCAGTGGTTCATACACAACGCGACCTTGACGGAAACGGTTGTTACCTACATTCAATATATGCCGGAAATGACGGTTACGCCTTCCGCAACAGCAGTCTCGGCCGGTTGGCCGGAAAACTGCCTACTTTGGATCTACGGCGCCATTACCGGAATATTGCTGTTCAGGATCATCGTCAGGCTCTTGCAGATCGTTTGGTTACACATGCGCTGTCCTGTCGTAAGCATAGAGGGCATCCGGGCTTGCCGCCTGCAAACCCGGATCACGCCGTTTTCTTTCTTCGGTTGGATATTTATTTGTCCGGCGATGCACGAATCGGCCGAAGTGCATGAAATACTGTCTCACGAGCGCGTGCATGTCCGGCAATATCACTCGCTGGATATTCTGCTGGCGGAGCTGTTGTGCACCTGTTGCTGGATGAATCCGTTCGCCTGGATGCTGAAAAGCGCCATCCAACGCAATCTTGAATTTCTGGTAGATCATCATGTGGTGAATGACGGTATTGACGCCCAAAGCTATCAATATCATCTGTTGCGGCTGGCCTGTCATCCTTCAAGAATTACCCTGGCCAATCAATTTAATGTATCACCTTTAAAAGAACGTATTATGATGTTGAATACAAAACGGTCGCCGAAAGTAAAACTTGTTGCTTACACGTTGTTGTTACCTCTGGCGCTCCTTTTTGTCGTAGCGAATAATGCAGGAGCCATGATCGGTAAAATGACGGACGGAAAGAAATATCAATCCGTGATGGCGAAAGTATCCGATATCGTTGCGCCGGAAGATAAATTTGAAATTTCGGGTATCCTTGTCGATGCAGCGAATGGACGTCCGCTATCGGGCGTCAATATTGTTGTTTCGGGCACAACCACGGGAACCGTCAGCGATAGTGAGGGGAAATTTGCGTTGAAAGCCCGCGGCGGCGACCGGATTGTCTTTTCGCATGTCGGTTATGCAGGATTTACGTATACGTTTGAAAATGAAATGGCGAATACGTTAAATAGCGCGCAGACAGTGGATATCGGTACGCAGAAAATGAACCGGAAAAAGGAAAACCTGGATGAAATAGTTGTGACGGCCGATGGCGGTCTCGATCAGGAGGCGCCTCCTCCGGCCGAACCGACGTCTCCGTTGTCACCGTCCATCGACGGTGAGGAGCTTGTTTTTATGATCGTGGAAGACATGCCGGAATTTCCCGGTGGCACAGAGGAGTTGATGCAATTCCTTGCCCGCAACGTCAAGTATCCGGCGGATGCTTGGAAAGAGGGGATACAGGGACGGGTGATGTGCTCTTTTGTAATTAGTCCGAGCGGAACGATTTCGAATGTAAAAGTGGTTCGGGGGGTTGATCCGTCATTGGACACCGAAGCGTTGCGCGTGATTTATTCCATGCCCCCGTGGAAACCCGGCAGACAACGGGGTAAGGCGGTGGCGGTGAAATATTCGCTTCCGATACACTTCCGTCTGCAAGACGGCATGGCGGAAAAAGAAGCGGTGGCAACGTCGGAAAACACGGCGCTGAAAAATGAAACGCCCGAATATACGGTTGTGGACAGAAATACCCTTCCGGAAGGGGATTTGTTGGTGTATGTGGACGGCAAGGTCGTTCCGTCTACGATTTTCGAAACACTGGACGTGAAGACGATTGAAAATATCTCCATACTGAAAGGTCAAACGGCGAAAGACGTGTTTCCGGGAAGCAGAGGGGGCGTTATTCTGATTCAGACGAAAAAGGCAACGAAAGAGAATTGAGTATTTTTATCGGCGCCGTTCATTATTTTTGCGCCGCAGGGAAATATTTTAACAATTTCGGCGTTTATTCTACCGACAGCAGCGTTTATTCTACCGACAGCAGCGATTATTTTGGTGACAGCGGCGATTATTTCAGATGAAACTGCAATTATGACACGTCAAACTGCAATTATTGCAGATGAAGCAGCGATTATTTGAATGAAAGTAATGATTATGTTGCCGACAGCAGCAGTTATTTGAGTGACAGCGGCGATTATTTTGTCGACAGCAGCGATTATTTGAGTGACAGCGACGATTATTTTGCCGACAGCAGCGATTATTTGAGTGACAGCGACGATTATTTTGCCGACAGCAGCGATTATTTGAGTGACAGGCATGATTATTTTGTCGACAGTAGCGGTTATTTGAGCGACAGCGACGATTATGTTGCCGACAGCAACGGTTATTTGAGCGACAGTAATGATTATTTTGCCGACAGCGACGATTATTTGACATGAAACGGGAGCTATTTCGTGAAAAGCCACAGCTCCATCCCCGGCAACATTTAATACATTTTGCGAAGAATGACATCGGATCAATGAATTTGAATATAAATTAAAAAGAGACTCATGGAAAGAAACATTATGGCCGTGCTATGCTTAATGATAGGAATTTATACCGCGCAGGCACAGGAAAAAAAAGGAGATATCCAACTGAAGGGACGTATTCTGATTGAGGGAACGACCGAAGATATTCCCTATGTAACCCTCACACTGCAAGGTGACAGCGATCAAGTCATTACACGGCAAGTGTCCGACGAAGCGGGACGGTTTACCGTTACGCTCAAACAAGCCGGTTCGTACAAACTGCTGCTTTCGGCCGTCGGCTACAGCGCCGACCCATTGAGCGTAACCGTTGCCCCGGGCGAGACGCTCAAAAACCTGGGCGACATCACGATGAAAGAAGGCATTGAACTGAAGGAAGTGAGCGTCACGGTACAAAGACCTCTGATCAAAAGCGATCCCGACAAGTTGATTTACAGTGCCGAAGCCGATCCGGAAGCCAAATCAAACACCCTGCTGGAAATCATCCGCAAGGTGCCGCTCCTGAGCGTCGATTCCGAAGACAATGTCACCCTCAACGGGCAAAGCAACTACAAGGTATTAGTCAACGGCAAAAGTTCCAGCCTGATGTCCAACAATTTCAAGGAAGTCATCAAAAGCATGCCGGCCAACTCCGTCAGGGACATAGAAGTCATCACGAATCCGTCGTCCAAATATGAAGCGGAAGGCGTTGGCGGCATCATCAACATCATCACGAACAAAAGCAAAACCAACGGTTATACCGGCAGCGCCGGCCTGAATGCCGACTCGCGCGGAGGATTCGGCGTCAATGCCTACATTTCGGCCAATATCGAAAAATTCAGCTTTTCCACCAACATCTACAATAATCAGTTCAAACAGCCGGCGTCGGAAAGCACGTCCCACCGCGAGAATCTGGTCAGCGACGAATATCATTTCTCCGATGCCACAGGGAAATCCAAATATAGCGGCAGCGGTAACAGCCTGAATTTTGAAGCCGGCTACGAGATCGACACCTTGAACCTGATCAGCGCATCGGGCTGGGGCTATTTCGGAAATTATTCGTTCGACAACAACAATACGACGGAAGACCGCAATATCAACAACACCCCCGTGCGCAGCTACCGGAACCTGATGTCAGGGAAAAACGGCTTCGGCTACCTCTCCGGAAACATCGACTACCAGCGCAGTTATGCCAAAAAAGACAAGACGCTGACGGCCTCCTACAAGTTGGATTACAACCCGCAAAGTACAAATAACGAAAACCGTGTTGACGGCGAACTCAATTACTTGAGCTACCGCCAGAAATCGGACAACGAATCTTCGGGTCAGACACATACTTTCCAGTTGGATTATTATGACCCGCTGACCGAGAAACATCAGATAGAAACCGGCTTGAAAGGAATTTACCGCCGCAACTTCAGCGAAACGGACATTTCCGTCTATGATCCGGATGCGAACCGGTGGGAGAAAGACCTGAGCCGCCTGAACGACCTGGACTACGACCAGTACATCGTCGGCGTCTATGCCGGCTACCTTTTCAAGCACAACAAGATCAGCGCCAAGGGCGGCCTGCGGGGTGAGTATACGTGGAACGACGGCGTGTTCAAATCTCAAACAAATACGGAGTTCAACAATACGTTCTTCAATGTCATTCCGTACATCAATTTCACGTATTCGCTCAAACCGGCGCAAACCGTTAAGGTCTCCTATACGCAGCGGCTATACCGCCCGGGCATCTGGTCGCTGAATCCCTATGTGAACGATCTGGATCCGCTGAATATCAGCTATGGCAATCCCGAACTCGATGCCGAAATATCCCATTCCTTTTCCGCATCGTACGGTCAGTTTTCGACGAATTTCAATTTCAACATCGACTTGAACAGTTCCATTACCAACAACTCCGTCGAATCCTATTCGTTCATCACCCCGGAAGGCGTCCGCCATTCCACATACGACAACATCGGTTCCAACCAACGTCACGGGGCAAACCTGTACGTGTCGTACCGTCCGAGCGGCAAACTGAATTTCTATGGCAACGGACGGGCGAATTACGTGATCCTGGATTCGAACAATGACCTGAATCTCCATAACGAAGGGCTGATGTACGGCGGTTCGTTCGGTGCGCGGTGGACGCTCTGGAAAGGCGGCTCCGTTTCGGCCAACGCCGGCGGCTCCTCGCCCTGGGTTATGTTGCAGGGGAAAAGCTCCGGGTATTATTACACCAGTTTTGGGGTGACGCAGAAACTGCTCAAGGAAAAACTCGACCTCTCCCTCTATGCCTCCGACCCGTTCTCGCGCAAGATTTATTACAAATCGGATTACGAAGATACAACCTACACGATGCACACGGAGAATTTCCGTTGGGGCCAGAGCGCACGCATCAGCGTCGTATACCGTTTCGGAAAGATGGATACGCAGGTGAAGAAAGCGCGTCGCGGCATCAGCAACGACGACCAGCGTAGCGAAGGCGGCAGCGGCGGTGGAGGCGGTGCGCAACAGGGCGGACAGTAACGGACGAAATACACGGGGCCAAAGGCAAGGAAAAAAGTTTGAACTTGGCCCTGAAATGTTTTATCTTTGTACGCATAAACTTTATAAAAGAAGACGATGGATATGATACAATCTCCCGCACTCGAGCCGGTATATACGGAGCAGCGTCCCCGCGGCATAGACTTCGACGAAAACGGGCAACCGACAGGCCTGATAACTGTTGAAGAATGGTTCGATGTGTTAGACAGAAAACTGATTGCACATTTCGGCGAGGACTTTCGCAAACAACTGAACGAAGACCGTGCGGAACATGGCATGAAGCCGCTGTATACGGAGCAACGTCCCCGCGGCATAGACTTCGACGAAAACGGGCAACCGACAGACCTGCTAACCACCGAAGAAGTGTTCGATTATTTGGGCGAAAAACTGATTGCGCATTTCGGCGAAGACTTTCGTAAACAACTGAACGAAGATCGTGTGGAACATGGCATGACGCCGCTTTAAATTTGTTTGCCGGATGAAGGAGTATAAAATTCGAATATGGTCTGAAGCGCTACAGGATACGGATAGTGTGTATTATTTACAAAAAGATGACCGTGGTTTATAACATCATAGACGACACCGTCATTGTCCGCCGCGTCATGGCTCACGGCCTGATAAAATAGTGCGTATGCGTTTGCCCGACTTGGAAATAAAAAGAGTACCTTTGTCAAAAAAAAACAAACATACAAAGTCATGTCACATCATCATACGCACGAACACACGCACCCGGTGGCGTCGCTGAATAAAGCCTTTCTGATAGGTATCGGGCTGAATCTGTCCTTTGTCCTGGCCGAATTTGCGGCGGGATTCTTTACGAACTCAATGGGGTTGCTTTCCGACGCGGGTCATAACCTGAGCGATGTAGCCGGTCTGGTTTTAGCGATGCTGGCTTTCCGGTTGGCCAGGGTTCAGTCGAATCATATTTATACGTATGGATACAAAAAGAGCACGGTACTGGTCTCGTTGCTCAATGCCGTGATTCTGCTGGTGGCGGTAGGCATGATCATTGCCGAAAGCATCGAAAAACTGTTGCATCCCCAGCCGGTGGAGGGAGGCGTGATTATCGTAGTGGCCGGCATCGGGGTATGTATTAATGCGTTTACGGCCTGGCTGTTCATGAAGGACAAAGAGCGCGATTTGAATATCAAAGGCGCTTACCTGCATATGGCAGCCGATGCGCTGGTGTCGGTTGGCGTGGCGCTGTCGGGACTGGTGATCATGTATACGGGTTGGCTGCTGATAGACCCGGTGATCGGGTTAGTGATTGCCGGCGTGATCGTCTATTCTACGTGGAACCTGCTGCACGACAGTATCCGTTTGTCGCTCGACGGTATCCCGGCCGGAATCGACCGCGACGAAATAGAGGCGGCGATCCGGTCGATTGCCGGCGTGGAAGGTCTCCATCACTTGCATATCTGGGCGCTGAGTACGACGGAAACAGCGCTTACGGTGCATGTCGTTGTTCCGGATACCACCCGAATGGAAGAAATCAAACAACGTATCAAAACGCTTCTTCAGCAAAAATCCGTGACGCATACCACGCTGGAGTTTGAAACCGGAGGAGCGGCCTGTACGGATCAATGTCTTTAGGATTCAAAAATTCAATAATTCAAAGATTCATTTTCAATTTTCAATTTTCAATTCTATCTTTGCACCTGTTTTTATAGACAAGAAAAAATGAAGGGAATACTTGACTTTCAACCCAAGTTGTGGCAAACCTTGCGGTCGTATTCAAAAGAGCGTCTGGCAGGCGATCTGATGGCCGGCATTATTGTCGGTATTGTGGCCTTGCCGCTCGCCATCGCGTTTGGTATTGCATCGGGAGTGAGTCCTGAAAAGGGGTTGGTTACAGCTATTATCGGCGGTTTTATCGTTTCGTTGCTGGGTGGAAGCTCCGTACAGATCGGCGGTCCGACGGGCGCGTTTATTGTAATCGTATACGGGGTTATTCAGAATTTCGGCATGGAAGGGTTGGTGATTGCTACCATTTTAGCCGGGATATTTCTGATGTTGATGGGCTTCCTGAAACTTGGAACGATTATCAAATTTATCCCGTATCCTATTGTTGTCGGGTTTACGAGCGGGATTGCCCTGACTATTTTCACGACGCAGATGAAGGATTTGTCCGGGATGACGATCGAGAAAATCCCGGCCGATTTCGTTTCCAAATGGACGGTGTATGCACAACATATCGGCACGGTATCTCCCTGGGCTTTGCTGACGGGCATCCTGAGCATCGTGATTATTGCAGTGACGCCGCGTTTGCTGAAGAAAATTCCGGGTTCGCTCCTGGCCATTATTCTTATGACCGTAGCGGTCTATCTGCTGCGTATGGCCGGCATTACCGGTATAGAAACAATCGGCGACCGTTATATCATCAATGCCTCACTGCCTCAGCCGGAAGTGATTTCCATCAACATGGAAACGATCGGCCTGCTGCTGCCGTCGGCCTTTACGATCGCCATGCTCGGCGCGATAGAGTCGCTGCTTTCGGCTACCGTGGCAGACGGTGTGACGGGCGACAGTCATCATTCCAATACGGAATTGATTGCACAGGGCGCGGCCAATATCGTCGTTCCCCTGTTCGGCGGTATTCCCGTGACCGGAGCGATTGCCCGCACGATGACGAATATTAATAACGGCGGGCGTACGCCGGTGGCCGGATTGGTACATGCGGTGGTCTTGCTGTTGATCCTGCTCTTCCTGGGGCCGTTGACGAAACATATCCCGATGGCCTGTCTGGCCGGCGTGCTGATTGTCGTTTCGTATAACATGAGCGAATGGCGGACGTTCCGTTCGCTGTTGCGGAATCCGAAAAGCGATGTGGCGGTGCTGTTGACAACGTTTTTCCTGACCGTGATTTTCGATTTGACGATCGCTATCGAAATCGGTTTGTTGCTGGCGATGCTGCTGTTCATGCGCCGTATGATGGAAACAACCAAGGTGTCGGTTTCTACGGACACCATTGATTTGTCCGGTGATACGGAAACGCCTCATGAAGACGAAGTCCTGGTTATCCCGAAAGGCGTGGAAGTATACGAGATCAACGGGCCGTTTTTCTTTGGCATCGCGAACAAGTTCGAGGAATGTATGAAGCATATGGGAAACCGGCCGCATGTGCGTGTCATCCGGATGCGCAAAGTGCCGTTTATGGATTCCACCGGATTGCACAATTTAGAGAGCCTGTGCCGTTTATCAATGAAAGAAGGCATCCGGATTATTTTGTCCGGCGTGAACGAAAAAGTACGTGACATGTTGATCAAAAACGGGATGGACAAGCGTATCGGAGTTGAAAACATTTGCAGTAATATCAACGAAGCCCTGGCACGGGCAAAACAACTGACGGGGAATTAAGAATTAAAAATTAAGAATGATGAGTACATTAATCATATCGAACACGGAGAAAGGAATTAGGAATTAGAAATCTAAACTAAAAATAAGGATGATGAAGAAAATATCTATTTTATTGGTTTTATTGCTTGCCGGCATTACGACCTACGGTCAGGACTACCGGGAGGAAGCAGACAAATGTCTGGCGATCGTCCCCTGCGGGACTGTGAATAGTGAATTTTCCGTGCTAATGTTGTTCTTAACTTCAAATCAGCATTGGACTTTGGAATGATTGGAATGATTACCCTAATTTGGGATAATCATCCTAATCACAAAAATCAAATGGAGATCACAGTTCAGACAATTAGAAAACGATATTAAAGCAACCTGAGTAACAACATGTGGGGACTGCAATACAGGCGGGTGTCGATTTGCTGAATTTCTCGCTCGACGCCCGCTTTGAACGCAGCCTGAGCGATGTCTATAACGGAACAGGCAAGATGGGCAACAGGATGTTTGTCCTCACGCTGGGGTTCTTTGTCTTTTGAATTAAGAATTAAAAGGTTGATTTGTAGCTTTTAAGTCTTAATTAAGTAAGTACTTGTCATTGCGCAGGCTTTTGATTGATTGCCGTATTCACTCAATCATGAAATGCAACCGGTTTTGCAGATTCACCTCTGCCATGCCGGAATCAATATCCAGATATAACAGATTCATTTCCGGATAGCGTTTCTTCAA
>JAITPV010000235.1 GCA_031289275.1 Tannerella sp. | reverse complement strand
TGACGGGACGCCGCGGACACCGTCCGTTCGGCGAAGTCTCCGGACTTCGTCGTGCTAAAAGCAAGGCTCTTGCCTTGCCATGCCGGCCGGAGGCCGACTTTTAGCTGCGACGTAGCGAGAATGTTACGCCGGACGGGGGAATCCGAAGGATTCACATGTTTATAGCACAATCCATCCGAACGTTGTTTTCAATTCACCCGTTGTCTGCCAGATAGCGTTTGGACAGCCCGTCGAAGGCGTCGATGCGCCGGTCGCGCAGGAAAGGCCACCAGCGGCGGACATGTTCGCTTCGTACCGGGTCGATCTCGACAACGGCTATCGCTTCGCGGTCGGACGGGAGTCGGCAAAGGAGTTCGCCTTGCGGCCCGGCCACAAAACTGTTTCCCCAGAAGCAGATGCCGTTGGTTTGCCCGGACGGGTCGGGTTCGTGTCCGGTACGGTTGGCGGTAATCACCGGGAGACCATTGGCGACGGCGTGTCCGCGTTGAATGGTCAGCCAGGCGTCGAGTTGGCGTTGTTTTTCGTCATCCGTGTCGCTGCTTTCCCATCCGATGGCTGTGGGATAAATCAGGAGATCGGCGCCATGGAGCGCCATCAGCCGGGCGGCTTCGGGATACCACTGATCCCAACAGATCAATACGCCTAATTTCCCGACGGAGGTGGCGATGGGCGTAAATCCCAGGTCGCCGGGTGTGAAATAGAATTTCTCATAATAGGCCGGGTCGTCCGGGATGTGCATTTTCCGGTATTTGCCGGCGATGGAGCCATCTTTTTCGAGCACGACGGCGGTGTTGTGATACAGCCCCGGCGCCCGCTTTTCAAACAGCGACACGACGAGCACGACGCCCGATTCTGCGGCCAAGGCGCCGAACAGCTCCGTGGACGGGCCGGGAATGGGTTCGGACAGGTCAAACCGGGACGTGTCTTCCGTCTGACAGAAATAAAGACTGTTGTGTAATTCCTGAAGAACGACTAATTGCGCTCCCTGTTGTGCACATGCCCGGATGTGCCGGGTCAGTTGGGCGATGTTCGCCTCCGTGTCGGCGGTGTTCTGTTGTTGTATGATTCCGGTTTTCATTTAGAAATGATTGTTAAGCATAAGTAACCTTAATACCTTTCTTATTCCCTTCCCGATCATTTTATTTTTACCGAACAACCATCTTAATGCCGTCATATCCCGCCGGTAGGAATACATGAATCCGTAGTCTGTAGTCCGTTTGGCTTCGCTCAGGGGGCGGTCGATGATATTTTTCAGAAACAGGAATAATTGATCTTCCCAGGCGCGATAGTCGGCTCCCGTACAACGGGGGGCAGAGAGTTTGCGCAGGTATGCCTCATCGTCGTTGTCTAAACGTATGATTTCGTTGACAGCTTCTTCCGGCGTATTGAAATCATTGAGGCAGACAAAGGCATCCTTATTGAAGTCCAGTCCCACGTCGGGGTTACCCCAATAGATCGGCAGGGAACCGGCAGCCATAGCTTCCACGATTTTCTCGGTAGTGTATCCCGGAAGGCAACTGTTTTCAAAGGCAATGGTAAATTTGTAATCCTTAATGAATGTCATCTTGTCGGATATCCGGCCCCCCATGTTATTCAAAACCTTGCCGCCGCTGTCAACTCGCTTGTATTCGGAGAGTTTATTGAAAAACACCTCTCTGACAGGGTCAGCCCATCCGGAGGAGAAAACGAAATTGCAAAACTTCCTGTCCAACGCCTTCCGGGCATCCGTCACCGGATGGGTCTCCATCGGCTCAAATTCCCGGCTGAACAGGTAATAGGGTGTACGCAAGTATCTGTCGCCATATTGCAGATGCGGATGAGCCAGGGCATAATCACAAAAATTGAAGTCCGGTTCCATGTTTTCACAGGTATAAAATATTTTGATGCAACGGGAATATTTCAAATGATTGTATCCCCCGCACGAATAAAACAAATAATCGGGATGCGGATCGATGACAATGTCGTATTCGCGGCGTAAAACCTTCATAATAACTTCTTCCGTTTTATCAAAACACCGGCCGTAGTCTTCAAAGAATATTTTTATCTGCTTCATGATGCGTTTTTTTCAAGTGTAATCATATTACAGGATACCTGCGGGATATTGCATCGTGACGCAATGCAGGGAGCCGTGTTGTTTGATGAGCGGCAGGCAGTCGATACCGACAATTTCTCTGTCAGGAAAGGCTTTTTGCAGGATGGCGCGTGCGGTTTCGTCCAGCCGGCTCCGGTAACAGGGCATCAGGACGGCTCCATTGATAATGGAAAAATTAGCATACGTAGCCGGCAGACGTTCGCCGTTCCATACGACCGGTTCCGCCATTGGCAGCGGTATCAGCCGGTAAGCGTATCCCGAAAGCGTGCGGAAGGCCTGCAATTCCGCTTGCATGGCCTGCAATTCGAAGAAATGTTCATCGGCCGGATCGGTGCATTGTACGTAGGCGATCGTGTTTTCGTCGCAGAAACGCGCCAGGGTATCAATATGGCTGTCCGTATCGTCGCCGGCCAGATAGCCGTTTTTCAGCCACAGGATACGCTCCGCGCCGAAAAAGTCTTTCAGGTGATATTCCAACTGCGGTTGGTTCAGATATTCATTGCGGTTGACGGAGCCGAGACATTCGACCGTCGCAAGCAGCGTGCCCTGTCCGTCGGATTCGATGCTGCCGCCTTCCAGCACAAACGGCTGCATGTTCACGACCTCGACATCGGAAGCGAAAGTCCCGGAGCGAAACAGGCGGCGGGTGATCAAGTTGTCATGATGGGCGGCGAATTTCATTCCCCAGCCGTTGAACACGAAGTCGTAAACCGTCGGTACGCCGTCGGCAAAGACGGTAATCCCACCGTGGTCGCGTGCCCACGTATCGTTCGTTTCCATCTCGCGGAAGCAGATACGGCTGTCGTTCGCCAAGGCGCCTAACTGACGACGCACGCCGGCCTCGTCGGGACAGACAATCAATACCTTTTCCCGTTTCATCACCTCCCCGGCAATGGCGACAAAACAGGGGATGACTTCATCCAGCGTCGGCGCCCAGTCGGTACCTTCATGAGGCCAGGTCAGTTGTATGGCGCTTTGCGGATGCCATTCGGCAGGAAAAACGGTCTGATTCATCGCTGATACAAAATTTACGCAAGCGGCAGGATTTCGATCCAGTAACCGTCCGGGTCTTCGATAAAATAAATGCCCATATCCGGGTTTTCGTAACATACGCAACCCATTTCCTTGTGATACTTGCGCACGGCGTCATAATCGCCCGCCACGCGAGTACACAAATGAAATTCACCCTCGCCCAAATCATACGGTTTGGTACGGTCGCGCAGCCAGGTAAGCTCCAGCGAAAAACCGGTCCGGTGATCCGTCAGGAAAACCAGGACAAAGGAACCGTCGGATGCTGTCTGACGGCGTGCTTCTTTCAGTCCGAGCGCCCGGTCGTAAAAGGCAAGACTGCGCTCAAGGTCGAGCACATTAAAATTGAAATGATCAAATCGGCTGTTAATTTCCATCGTTTTTATGATTAATACATTATTAATATAGTTTGCATCTGATTCGGAAAGCTAAAAATCCAGGCTTTCCCCTTTCGCCTTCCATCCGGCAAAACGGCATCCGGCACGTTCGGCATAAGGACGGAAAGCCTCCGCTTTTTCGTAGGCAAGGGTAAAGTGCATCGGCGAAAAAAGCCCCACACGGATACGGTCGACAAACTGCTCCGCTCCCCGCATATAATCCTTTCCGAGGCGGGCGTCGACCGGAAACATGGCGACATCCAACCGGTCTGTCGCTTGCGCCAACAGTGCGATTTCTTTCAAGAAATGCCGCTCGCAGGCTTCGGCCTCTTCGGGCGTCGATTCTTCATTCCAGTGCCAGTTATTCAAATCGCCGGCATGGAAAATCCGTTTCCCTTCCGCCTCGATCAGGAAAGATACGCCCACATCGGTCGAACCGAACGCCCGGACACAGATTCTTTCATCCTGCCACGTCTCCCCTTTCACAAGAAAAACGGCTTCGGACGATAGCGCCTTCCGTTTCCGGAGAATATCCCTGGAAAACAGATATTGTATATCCGATCGCAGTTGTTTCCAGTTCCGTATTTCCGGGTTAAAATGATCGGGATGCCAATGCGAGGCAAACACATACACCTGTCCCGGAAATGACGGCAAATGAGACCGGACAAAGGATTCATTCGTATCCTTGAAATAATCCATGATCAGGGTAAAACGTTCCCCTTCAATGACGAATCCGCTATGAAAAATATAGGTCAGTTTCATGGCAACAAATGTAACGCTTTTCCGGCCAACAAAAAAATTGAGAATTGAGAATTGATGAATACAATAATTATATCGAACACGGAGGTAGTATGGGGCTTGTCCCGCACTCGCCGGTATTGTTCCCTTTGAGCAGAAAGATGCAGATATTGGTATCTAAAAGGTATTGTTTCATTATGCTAAAGCGATTCAATCATGCGTGTGCGTCCCGAACTCCGGTGTTCCCTGATTTCCGCAATGATTTCTTCGGCAGATTTTTCGGGAGTAAACCGTCCGGTTTTGTTCCCGGAGTAATCGTCATCACCTTTCTAACAAAGGATATGGACTTGAAATACATTTTGCATAGAAAAACCCCCGACTGGCCATAATTACGAGCTGCGCCGACGGCACACAGTGCAGGCATGGTAGCGAATGTTATTGCCCCTAATTTTTGAAAAAATGATGCTGTTATTGCCGTCAATAAATGAAATTATTTGTACGATTTGCAATCGTAACAATAACCATATACGTTATGGAATACGTAGAAAGAAAGATAGATAAATCTCTTTCGGAGTGGAAAAACAAAGAACATCGAAAGCCCTTGCTGCTAAGGGGAGCGCGACAGGTAGGAAAATCATCTTCCGTCAGGGAACTGGCCAAACAGTTTGACTATTTTTTGGAAGTAAATTTTGAGAGAGACGACCATGAACTGAACGTTAAGGAGGTGTTTAAAAAAGGGCTGCATCCCGGGCGGATTTGTGATGAGTTGTCGGTAATTTACGATACACCTGTTATTGCAGGTCGAACATTGCTCTTTTTTGACGAGATTCAGTCGTGTGTGGAAGCCATCTCCGCTTTGCGTTTTTTTTACGAAGACGCACCCGAAATTCACGTGATTGCCGCAGGATCGCTGCTTGAATTTGCCTTGCAGGAATTGCCGTCGCTTGGCGTAGGAAGAGTACACTCGCTCTACATGTATCCCTTCTCGTTCGATGAATACCTGCGTGCCGGGAAAAAATCGTTGCTTGCCGATGCTGTTTTGAATGCTTCCCCGGAATCACCGCTTTCGGATGTTCTGCACAAAAATGCCTTGCAGCAGTTGCTCACGTTTGTACTTACGGGAGGTATGCCCGAAGTGGTGGCACAGTATAGTCAAGGCGTTTCGCTGCTCGAATGTATGAATATCCTTAACGATTTAACCTTCTCGTTTTACGATGATTTTGCCAAATACAAGTCCAAATTTTCTACCGCCCTTTTGCGGGAAGTTTTTGGCTCGGTAATTCATCAAACAGGAGGGAAATTCACCTATTCCGGCGTTTCAAAAACGGCATATCACGCTCAAATCAAGGAAAGTATCCGTCTATTGGAGCTGGCAGGCCTGATTATCCCCGTTATCCACACTTCGGGCAATGGTATTCCGCCGGCTGCCGAAATGGATCCGAAATACAAAAAACAGTTGATTTTGGATACGGGTGTCTATCGGCGATATTTGCGTTTAAACCTGTCGGAAATGCTCAATGCAGATCGTCTTATCGTAGTAAACAAGGGGGCCTTGGCAGAACTTTTTGCGGGTTTGGAACTACAGAAATCAGCCCCCAACAATCAGCCCGAACAACTCTACTGCCGGCATCGCGAAAAGACCGGCAGCAATGCCGAAGTAGATTACGTTGTTCAGTGCGGTGAACATATAGTCCCTGTCGAAGTAAAAAGCGGAACGAAAGGCTCCATGCAAAGCATGTTTCGTTTTCTGGAAGAAAAGAGTTCCCCGTATGGCGTTCGCATATCGCTCGAAAATTTCGCTACGTATGATAAAATCAGGGTTTACCCGCTGTACGCAACGGGGAATGTGCTTATACATAATTGAGCATTGAGAACAAAAAATTCTTTTTCCATCCATTCGGATGCGATTGCCCGGATATTTCTTCTGTTCGTGTGTATAAAATTGGATTTTAATTGTACTTTTGCAGTGTAGATTTTGAATATACACCGATTAATTATGGCACAGGCAGCAAAAATAACCATTGAGCGCAATTTGAGCGGAGACTCGGTATTTGCACATGTCGAAATACCTCCTTCCGGATGGCATTCCGAAAATACCGTTCCCTGCCGCATGACGGCGGATGCACTTCGCACAGAAGTAATACAGTCCGTCAAAAACGCCCGAAATGGTTTGGGAATTACCATCGAACAGGCCAGGGCAAGACATCCGAGGTTATGAAGTTGGAATTACTTCCCAAAGCAATAGAACGGCTGGACGAAATCAATGATTTCATTCTCATGGAAAGCGAAATAGCGTCTAAAAAAAGTTTTATTCCGTGTTTTTTTTATGTTTCTGAAAAAAAAGCGTAGCTTTGTGCAATGAAATAACAGAAGAAGAGCAAAATGATAGAAAAAGGGACAAACTATTCGTTTCTGATCAAGGCGCAGCAGGATTTGACTTTTCAGAAAATCAAGGCTGTTTCGGAACAATTCGTACGTGATTTGCCACAGGACTTGCGGGAAACCCTTCTCCGTGAACTAACCGGCGGCCCCCAAATAATAGAGACCGAACCGTCGATGGCTGCTTACCTGCATACTTGTGGCGACGTCTGCGAGGCACGATTGCAACAGGCATTTGCACACCTTCCCTCTTCTTTCTTCAGCCGTGAAATCGAATGGATTGATTACGACGGCGGACAGGCCATCGGCGCTATGGTATATCATGATTTTTTGAAAAACAGGAATATACAACAGCTTGTCCGGCGTATTACGTTGATCCATCCTTCCGGAAATTGTTTGCAACGGGCGGCATTGCATGCGCATCAATTTTTTCCGCAGGCCGAAATTCGTACCGTATGCAAACCCGTTAATGTATTGCAGGCGGAAGATATTTCAACGGACAATTCCTGTGCCAAACTGCACCTTTTGATGAATATCCGGAATTTGGATACGATTTCGGCAACCCATTTGGCGGAAGTAATACAAGCCGGTCTGAGCGGATACAATCAATTCATATGTATCAGTCCGTTTTATGGCGAATCGTCCGAAGCGGTAGCCCGGTTAGATGCTTTTGTCGATTCGCTGGAGGCGGACGCCGGAAGGCGCTTTTCGGAAAACCTGGCAGCGAACCGGATGGTTGCGGATAAACCCTGGACATGTTCATTGCGTATGTTTACAAAAGGCGGGACGGAAGACGACGTCTCCGACAGTATGCCGGACGAGGAACCGGCAATTAAGCCGGCCGAATCCCTGATCACAGACAGGGAGGAGGCAGAGGCTGTCCCTGAAAATAGCGAAACGGTAATTCCTGCGGCCGAATCCGTGGAACCGGATGAAATGACGGAAACCTGCGCCGTCCGGGAGCCTGAACCGGCAGAACCGGATACGGTCTGTCAACTGCGGATACAGGCAGAACAGGGGAATGCCAAAGCGCAGAATAATTTGGGTTTTCTGTACGAAATGGGGCAAGACGTTCCGCAAGATGATATTGAAGCCGTGAAATGGTATCTGAAAGCCGCGACACAGGGAAATGCCACCGCGCAGTATAACCTGGCCAATCATTATGCCTGGGGACGCGGGGTGCTTTGCAGCAACGAAGAGGCTGCCAAATGGTATCTGGAAGCCGCTAATAAGGGGGTTCTGAATGCCATGAATAATCTGGGATCGATGTATGCCATTGGGCGCGGCGTTGAAAAAAACGAATCGGAAGCCGTGAAATGGTTCCGGAAAGCGGCCGGACAAGGCGACGAAACCGCCCTTCATAAACTGCAAAAGATAGATGCGTGAGTTTTTTCATGCAAGCGATGCTTTCAACCGACGGTTGATGGTGTCGATATAATGGAGTATTTCATCGCGCCCTTCCCGTTTTTCGGCCGAAGACATCAGTATCGGCGGGAGTTCTTCCCATGTTTCCAGCATTTTTTCCGTATAGACCCGCCTGTTTTCCTGCAACCGGCCTTTACTGATTTTGTCCGTTTTGGTGAAGATGATAGCGAACGGGATTTCGCTTTCGCCCAGCCATTCCATAAATTCCAGATCAATCTGTTGCGGTTCGTGGCGGCTATCCAGCAAAACAAACAAGTTGGTCAGCGCCTCCCGTTCAAGAATATAATGTTCGATGATGCGCCGTATATTTTCACGCCCTTCCTTGCCACGCTGCGCATAACCATAACCGGGAAGATCTACCAGATACCATTCGTCATTGATGATAAAATGATTGATCAGTTGCGTCTTTCCGGGCTTTTGTGACGTTTTCGCCAAGTGCTTCCTGTCGGTCAGCATATTGATCAGGGAGGATTTCCCGACGTTGGAGCGACCGATAAATGCGTATTCCGGCAACGTGCCTTCGGGACATTTCCGCACGTCCGTATTACTGACCACAAATGCTGCTTTCTTTATTTCCATCATTCAATAATTCAAAGATTCAATAGATTTCATTCTTTATTTTCAATTTTCGTTGAACGGACGGACAGTCCGGCAAAGGTAATCGCTCCGTTCAACATCAATATTTCATAACCGAACCGGTAGCCCGTATACCGGAAAACCAAATAGTCCGTGGCAAAGCAAATCAACGGAGCGGCTATACATATATAAGGTACGTACCGGTTCACCGGCCTGCGCTTGGTGAACAGGCCAAAGGCAAAAAGTCCCAACAACGGGCCATACGTGTAGGATGCAATCATATAAATGGCATCAATCAGGCTCCGGCTATTGACCGCCCTGAACAACAAAATGATCAGGACGAACAAAACGGACATCAGCAGGTGTACTCCGATACGGGTGCGTTTGGCTTTGTTCGTTTCGTCCTTCTCAATACCGAGAATATCCACGCAAAAGGACGTCGTCAGCGCCGTCAATGCCGAATCGGCGCTACTGAAAGCGGCGGCGATGATACCTATCGTGAAAAAGACCGGCACGGTGTATCCCAACATGCCGGAAGTGCAAAACAGCGGTAAAATATCGTCGCCCGATTCCGGCAAAGCGATGCCCTGTTGCGAAGCCAGCGTAAGCAGCAAGACGCCCAGACAGAGAAACAAAAAATTAATCGGCAGAAAAGCGAAACCATACGTATACACATTCCGTTGCGCATCTTTCAGATTCCGGCAAGAAAGGTTTTTTTGCATCATATCCTGATCCAGTCCCGTCATTACGATGACGATAAAAATACCGCTCAGAAATTGTTTCACAAAATGCTGCGTACTGCTCCAGTCCGTCCATTCAAAGATGCGGGAATGTGGATTTTCCGTAATGGTTTGAACCATTCCGCCCAAGTCCAACCCCATCCGGTCTTTCACCTGCCAGATAATTCCGACCAACATGGCAATCAGGCAAAGCGCCTGCAAGGTATCCGTCCAGACAATCGTTTTGATGCCGCTCCGGAACGTATAAAGCCATACGAGGGCAATACTGATGACCGCCGTCGCCACAAACGGGATTTGCCAGCGGTCAAACACATAGGTTTGCAGAATCCATACCACCAGATACAAGCGGGCGGCAGCGCCAATGATTTTCGACAAAAGGAAAAAACCGGCGCCTGTTTTATACCCTCCCCGTCCGATGCGCTTGTCCAAATAAGAATAGATGGAGGTAAGTTTCAGTTTATAGTATAACGGGAGCAGGATTTTGGCAATCAAGATGTAGCCGAAAAAGAATCCGATAATCATCTGCATATACGTCATATCCATCTGGCGTACCAGACCCGGAACGGAGACAAACGTCACGCCCGACAACGACGAGCCGATCATTCCGATGGCTACAATATACCACGGAGACTGCTTGTTTCCTAAGAAAAACGCATCATTGTTTGAACTTTTTCGTCCTGTGATCCAGGCGATAAGAAGCAACAAACCGAAATAGGAAATAATGATAAAAAGAATAATTCGACCATCCATACTGTTTACATATGGTTGCAAAGATACTCTTTTTTTTATCATATATTCCCGTTATTTTTTCGGAATTGGCAAAAATGTTGTATTTTTGTCTGTCCTATGATGATAAAAAGTAACGGATATGCAACAAAAAGACGTCTTTAACCAGTTCCAGAAGTTTTTGAAAGAAACGGATGGAGATTTTCACATCCTCGAACAACGGATACCGGTAGATGTTCAAATGGAATATTTCAGGGTCTCCAACCAGTTACGGAAATTCCCCCTCCAATTGAATGATACGGATTTCGCTAAGTGTATCGACCATCTGAAAAACGAAAATTCGACCAAAAGACAAAAGCAACGGATTCTGTCCACGCTGGCTATCTCCAAGCAGGTGAAAGCCTACCGCCTACTGGAACAATACGCTTCGGAAACCGATGACGAACTGGCCGACTGGGCGTACATGGCGCTTATGGAAAGCCGGATCGCGCTGGAATCCGAATTGTCCGACGAAAAGCAAATCTATATTTCCACCGGTTTGGGCGGCAAAGGCAGAAAACTTCGTTTCTTCATCCTGCTGTTATCCTCTTCCGGCAATCCGTTTTTAGACTATCAACGGCAGGTCATTGAACGGGAGTCGGCTTATTTCCTCTCCAAAGCCGATTGCAAAATCGAACGTCTGACGATCCGGGAAAAACATGTGGAAGCGCTGTTGTTGATTCCCATACAAATAGATATTAAACGCCTTTTGGAAGAGATCGTCGACGAATGTAACCAATACGGGAATTTCCTGTCGAACAGTATTACGGTGACCAACGTGAAAGAGTTAAGCGATGAGGAAATCTTCAAGATAGTAAACATGCATGGAAGTAATCAAACAAGGCATTAAATATGGCGTTGTCGGCATCGGAAATACGCTGCTTTCGCTGATCATTATTTGGATAATGACGAAACCGGGAGGCTGCCCGGAAACCATTTCCAATTTGACGGGATATACCGTCGGATTGATAAACAGTTATCTTTGGAACAAAAAGTGGACGTTCCGCAGCGAGGGGAACTGGACAGGCAGCGCCATCCGTTTTTTCGGCGTATTTGCCGTCTGTTATTTGATGCAATTAGGATTGTTGCTGGCGCTGAACCGTTACTGTCCGGAGAATCCTCCGCTGTATGGATTTTTCAAACCGTTGTTGCTGATGTTCAAGATAGACGCCCCGTTCTATAATCAAATACTGGCCATGTTTTTTTATACCCTGGCGAATTTTATAATCAATAAATTTTACACGTTTAAAACTTGACATTGTCCTATGGAAAAACTATCAATCATCATTCCCTGTTACAACGAAGATGCCTCTCTGTCCGAATCCTATCAACGTACCCGGAGCGTGTTGGAGGGGCTTGCCTGCGATACGGAAATCATCTATGTCAATGACGGCAGCCATGACCGGACACGGGAACTGCTGGACGAAATCGCCGCCGGGGATACCCGCGTCAAGGTGATTCATTTCTCCCGGAATTTCGGACATCAGCCCGCCGTATCAGCCGGCATCAAGCATTGTGACGCCGACCGGGCGATTATCATGGATGCCGACCTGCAAGACCCGCCGGAACTGATTCCCGAAATCATGCGTCTGTGTATAAGCCAACAGGCTAACAGCGTGTATTGCGTACGCCGGTCGCGCGAACAGGAAGGCTGGTTCAAACGCTTCTCGGCCAAATTTTTTTACCGCACCATGAACCGGATGAGCGAAGTGAAATTCCCGTTGGATACGGGCGATTTCCGGCTGATTGACCGTAAAATCATGAATGAATTTAACGGATTGCACGAACATGGGAAATATATTCGCGGATTAGTCAGCTGGATCGGTTTTAAACAAATCCCCTTTTTCTACGAACGCAAAGCCCGCATCGCCGGCAAAACCAAATATCCTTTCCGCAAAATGCTGGGATTCGCCTCGACAGCCCTGCTGTACTTTTCGAAGAAACCGTTGAAAATAGCGATGGGACTGGGCTTCTTCTCCGTGATCGTCGGCATCCTGCTGACACTTTGGGTCACCCTTGGCAAAATCTATGGATTCAGCAATGCCGAAACAGGCTGGACATCGACCATTATCGTTATCGTTTTCTTCGGCGGCGTGCAGTTACTCACGATCGGCGTCCTGGGGCAATACATCGGCGTGCTCTTCGACGAAGTCAAAAACCGTCCCGAATATATTATCGACGAAAAACGGAACTTCTGAAAATCGCATTTACATGAAACCGTCCGGATGTTAAAAAAGATTCTGGCAACAATCGCCACACGTTATTTCATTGCGGCATTGAACCTGCTGTTGATTTTCATGAACGGAAAAGTACTGGGCGTTCACGGCATGGGAGTGGTGGGCGTGATCTACGCTTCGGCCAATATCGCCGTCATCTTCAGCAGTGTGCTATGCGGTAATACCATTGTGTATTATATGAATCGCTATCCGCTCCGGTTTGTTTTTTGGCCGGCCTGTGTGTGGGCTTTCGGCGGATCGGCGGTGGCATGCGGCGTGATGGCGTTGTGCGGCGCGTTGCCGGAAGGATTCGGCGCCGAAGTATACGGATTGTCCGTGTTGCTGTCGCTGGTGGCGATTCATGCGCGCGTGTTACTGGGCAAAGACCATATCAAGAGCTTCAACGCTACGTTCATGATTCAGGGAGGCGGGTTGTTCTTTATCTTATTGTATATGTATTACGTAGCCGGCCAACGGGATGTGCAAGGCTACCTGTGGGGATTATACCTGACGAACGGCATTGCCTGGATCGTGAGTTTGCTGCTGATCTTCCCGTTTTTCTTTCGGCAGACGCCGGAGCCGACCGCCACCGCGCCGCCGATAATCAAACGGCTGCGGGAAATGTTTGTCTACGGGCTGTGGAGTAGCGCCGACAATCTGGCGGAAGGCTTGACGATACGGTTGAACTATTTCCTGCTGCAACGATTAGGCGGCTACGTACAAGTGGGATTGCTCGACGCCGGGACACGCATTTCCGAAAGCGTATGGCATATCAGCCGCAGCATAAGTTCCATTTCGTACAGCCAGATAGCCAAAACCTCCGACCCGGAAACACAACGGCGCATGACGCTTCGTTTCTTCAAAGGCGCCTACTGTGCCGTGATATGCGTGACAGGTCTTATCTGGCTGATTCCCGAATGGGTATACACCGATTATTTGTTTACGGCCGAGTTTCAGGGCATCCGGAAGGTGATCCGGGGACTGTCCGTGGGGATTGTTGCCCTGGGCGCCAACAGTGTCCTGAGCCACTATTTTATCGGAACGGGGAAAGTGCGTTACAGTACGGCCTGTTCCTGCCTTGGATTGGTTGTACTGCTGCTTGCAGGCTATTTCCTGATACCACGGTACGGCGTCTTTGGTTCGGCGCTGTCCACCAGTATCGCCTTTTCCGCCATGCTGTTGTTTTCGTTAACCCTGTTTGTAAAACAGACGCATACGCCGCTTTGCGAACTGCTCCCCACCAAAGCCGATTTCCGGACGCTCAAACGGAAATTCAAAGATTCGGAAATTTAAAATCTTCGTGAGGAGTTTCCCGTGAACGATTGTCGGCGAACACGGACTGTTTTCTCTTGCAGATATGTGCTTAAACAAAACTCAGGTTAGTAGCTATAATGATCACACAATCCTCCCTCATTCCTTTATTATTGTCCAAAAAATAAGGGAACCGTAGAATATCCGAACACTCGTGATTTGCAATCCGTATAGATTTTCCACTGTGAGTTTGCCGTTTTCAGACCTTATCTCGGATGATACAACTGTTTTTCGTGCATTTTCAATCAATCAACGTATCTTTTCCGAATCTTATTTCGCATAATTCATGGACAGATATAAATAAATAAATATCTTTGTGGCGAATTTAAAAAAAAAGAACGATGAAAAAGTATTTGGTTTTATGGAGTCTTTTGGCTCTAACGTTTACTGCCTGCGAAGGTCCCGTGGGACCTCCGGGCGAAGGTGGTTTGGAAGTAAGCTATCACACGATCCGGACAAGGGATTGGCAACTTATCGGCGGCACTCAGGATGTTTCATTCTATCGCTGCCTCGTGGACCTGAACATTGGTGACGATATCTATGAGTATGGGAATATTTCCGTGTTCCTCTATCTGATGGATGACCGTAACGAAGTACAGGCGCCGCTCCCGTACTCAATTCCCCGTGTAGACGGCAGCATCCGGTGGGACGAGCAGTATTCCTTTGATTTTGACAGCGGCACCATCTCTTTCTATGCCGATTATTTGAGAGGAGAAACGCCTCCGGAGAAGGAATTTCGTGTTGTATTGACCTGGTAAGCCCGAACGATGGAAGACGAACAGTTTGACATGGTGGCCAAGACCATGTACGGGTTGGAAGAAGTATTGGCCGGGGAGTTGACGGCGTTGAAGGCGGACAACGTCGTCGCCGGACGCCGCATGGTGTCGTTCAACGGCAACAAAGCCCTGATGTATAAGGCAAATCTTCATTGCCGGACGGCGCTCCGCATCTTGAAACCCCTTGCGCGTTTCAAGGCGGACAACGCCGATACGGTCTACGAAGAAGTCGGGAAAATCGAGTGGGAGCGCTATTTTTCACCGGAGCACACGTTTGCCGTCGATGCGGTCATCTATTCCGAATCGTTCAATCACTCCAAATTTGTGGCCTATCGCACCAAAGACGCCATCGCCGACTATTTCAGCGGGAAATGCGGCAAGCGTCCCTCCGTGCGCATCAATCGCCCCGACATGTATGTCCATATCCACATCTCGCATCACGACTGCACCGTCTCCCTCGACAGTTCGGGCGAAAGCCTGCACAAACGCGGCTACCGGCTGGCGCAGGGTGAGGCGCCGCTCAACGAAGTGCTGGCCGCGGGAATGATCCTGCAAACCGGCTGGCGGGGCGAAAGTCATTTCGTCGACCCGATGTGCGGTTCGGGCACGCTGCTGATCGAAGCCGCCATGATTGCCATGCACATTCCGCCGGGGCTTTTCCGCGAAAGCTATGCCTTTGAGCGTTGGAAGGATTTCGACCGCGAGTTGTTCGACGAAATTTATCACGACGATTCCGGCGAACGGGAATTTGCCTTCAAATGTTACGGATCGGACATCTCGCCGGCGGCGATCGAAACAGCCCGAAGCAATGTCGACAACGCCGGCCTGTCCAAATACATCGACCTGAAAGTCCTGCCTTTCCAGCAATTCGCCGATGCCCCCGCGCCGGGCATCCTGGTAACCAACCCGCCTTACGGGGAACGCATCTCAACCAATGATCTCACCGGATTGTACGGAATGATAGGAGAGCGGCTGAAACATGTTTTCGCCGGTTACCAGGCCTGGATACTGAGCTACAAGGAAGAATGTTTCGATAACATCGGATTGCGTCCCAACCGGAAAATGAAACTGATCAACGGCTCGCTGGAATGTGAATACCGCTCGTATGAACTGTTTGAGGGCAAAAACAAGGAGTATAAAAAAGCGTTGACCGAGCGTAAGCCGTTTCAACGGCGGCCGTTTGCCGACGACAAACCCTATGCGGAAAAACGTCCCTTCGTCAAAGACAAACCTTTTGCGGAAAAGCGTCCCTTCGCAACGGACAAACCCTATGGGGAAAAGCGTCCCTTTGTGAAAGACAAACCTTTCACCCTCAACCGTCGCACAACCCCGGACCGGTCTATCCGCAAAGACCATTAACAGTATTGATATGAATATATTACTTTTAGGTTCCGGAGGGCGCGAGCATGCCCTGGCGTGGAAAATCGCCCAAAGCCCCAAAACAGACCGGCTGTATATCGCGCCGGGCAATGCAGGCACGGCAACGACAGGCATCAATGTGCCGGTTGGCATCAACGACTTTCCGGCCATCAAAACCTTTGTGCTGACTCACGCGATTGATATGGTCGTGGTTGGGCCGGAAGAGCCGTTAGTAAACGGGATATACGATTTTTTCAAACAAGATGCCGCCCTGACCTCCATTCCCGTGATCGGGCCGAGTCGCGAAGGCGCCCGGCTGGAAGGCAGCAAGGATTTCGCCAAGCAGTTTATGATGCGCCACCATATCCCTACGGCGCGTTACTTGAGCGTGACGCCGGAAAATCTTGCCGAAGGCCTGGCGTTCCTCGACACGCTGCCGGCGCCTTACGTATTGAAGGCCGACGGATTGGCGGCCGGAAAGGGTGTTCTGATTATCGACGACCCGGACATCGCCCGGCAGGAATTGCAGGAGATGTTACAGGGGAGGTTCGGCGAAGCAAGCCGGCGCGTCGTGATCGAAGAATTTCTGGATGGAATCGAATGTTCGGTGTTTGTCCTGAGTGACGGCACAAACTACAAAATCCTGCCCGTAGCCAAAGATTATAAACGTATCGGCGAAGGAAATACGGGCTTGAATACGGGCGGAATGGGCGCAGTCTCGCCCGTCCCGTTTGCCGGTGAAACATTTATGCGGCAGGTGGACGAACGCATCATTCGTCCGACCGTCGCCGGATTGAAAGCGGAAAACATCCTCTATAAAGGGTTTATTTTTTTCGGTCTGATCAACGTAGGCGGCGATCCGATGGTGATTGAATACAACTGTCGCATGGGCGATCCGGAGACAGAGGCCGTCATGCTGCGTCTGCAAAGCGACCTGGTGGATTTGCTGGAAGGCGTGGCGCAGGGCGACCTGGCGGCGCGCAGGCTGACGGAAGACCCGCGTTATGCCGTCGCCGTGATGCTGGTTAGCGGCGGCTATCCCGAAGCCTACGAAAAAGGAAAAGTGATTTCCGGCCTCGACAAGGTATCCGGAAGCCTCGTTTTTCACGCCGGCACAACGGCACGCGACGGACAGACGCTCACCTGTGGCGGGCGCGTGATGGCCGTCAGTTCTTACGGCGCCACCCGTGAAGAAGCCTTAGCCCACTCTTTTGCAGCGGCCGAAACGATCTGCTTCGACCGGAAATATTTCCGTCGCGACATCGGCTTTGATCTTTGAATCGAGATAGACCATGAGACGAGCAGGTGGAATGTATAAAAAGAAACGGATGCAGGGATTCTCTTTCCTGCCCACCCTCCTGTTTACTCTTGCCGTGTGCCTGTGCTGCTGGGTCGTCGGATACTATTTTCCGGCCGACTATCCGCCTCCCAGCGCACCGGCAATGCCGTTGTGGACATATATGTCCGATTGGCTGCCGGACAGGTTGACGACCTATGTCATCGGGGCGCTCCTGTTATGCGGTATGGCGCTCCTGCTTCAACGCGCCAATTACTACCTGGTACTGATCCGGGGAAAGACCACGCTGCCGTTTCTCCTGTTCCTGCTGCTGAACAGTACGAGCTACGGTTACATGCCGTTGCGTCCCATATCCGTGGCCTTCTTTTTCCTGGCCTTATGTATGGTTGAATTATTCAGGGGCCAGGAAAAAGAAATGGCGCCGGGAAGAGCCTATACCGCGGTGATGTATTTATGTCTGGGAGGCTTGGTGTGGGCGCCTCTGTTGTGGTTCATCCCCCTTTTCTGGTATGGCATGTATCAATTCCGGCTGCTGAACTTCCGGAATATCATAGCCACTGTTTTAGCGATTTTCACTACCGGCTGGATCCTGTTTGGCTGGTGTGCCTGGAAGCATGATTATTCGATATTCACGGATGTCATTCAACGCCTGTGCGCGATTACGCCTTTTTCGCTGTCTGAACTTCTGGAAATCAAACCGTGGTTGTCGCCGATAGCGGCCTTTCTGATGCTGCTTTTTCTCATCACATGTTTCCGGTTTCAGGAAACCTATACCGAAGGAATGCGTACGCGCCGGTTTGTGGCATTCTTATTGACATGTGGGAGGTACGTGATCCCGCTTCTTTTCTTCTATCCGTCGCATTGTGCCGATTTTATGTATGTTTTTTATGCTCCGGTATCCCTTCTCACGGCTTACCTCCTTTCCAATACCACCGGAAAACGTGCCTTTCTGTATTATTACCTTGTCATGGCTGTCCCCTTCATTCTGCTGCTTCTCCACACTGCGTGGGAACAATGAGAAGTAAGAATTAAGAGTTAAGAATTAAGAGTTATGAGATGACTGTTGATATTCTTCGTCGTGTTGGGTTTGATACCTTTTCTCAACACAGTTGTCGTCACTGCGAGACCCTATAAAAAAAAATCAAACAAGTAGAAATGACGATTGTCGGCAGAACACGCAGTGTTCAATATGAATAACCCCCAATGAAGCGTAGCGATTGGGGGTAAAAGCGATAGGGGGCTGAAGGAAAGGAATACCCGCCCACATCATAATCCGAAGGATTCACATGTTTATAACACAATCCGTCGCGATAGGCGTTCGACTCCTTCGGAGTCGCACCTCTTCGGTCATGACGGTTGCTATAAACATGCGACCCTCCGGGTCGTGGAGGATGAGAGGGTGGCTTTCACTACCCATATCCTGCCATCATCCTACCCCCCAATCGCTACGCTTCATTGGGGGTTATTCACATTAAGACCTCCGGTCTTTTCCCGACACACCAACATTCCCCGACTAACCCACCCGTCTTTTGCGCCCGCGAAATATTTTTCAGGAAATCACTTTACCAATTCGGATTTTGTTTCAAATTCGGATTCAAAACTAACTCTTCTGTCGGTAAGGGGAAATAATAATGCTTATTTTCTTCAAATTTCCGTCCATTGGGCAACGTTTTTTTGTAGGGCAGGATAAAACCTTCGTCATCTATATCTATATGTACTCCTATTACGGCCGTCGGATATTGAGATTGCACAAACTTCATTCCTCTTACTTCTTTTTCCAGCAGTGTCCCCGCTTTCCAGCGTACCAAATCATCATATCTCATCGCTTCTATCGCAAATTCCACACGCCTCTCCCTTCTTATTTCATCAATCAGTACGGGTAGAGTAGGGAAGTCCGATTTCGTATCTTTAACCAATGCGTTGACGATCATATCAGGCATACCCGCCCTTTTTCGTAGCTGATTGACGGTCTGATCAAGTACAGTCTGGTCGCATATGCCTAACTCGGCGGCAACTTCCGCTTTGATCAACAATATTTCCGCATAACGAAATACAGGAGCATCCAATATGCCGTTTTGATAGCGTAGGTATTCCTCTTTATCGTCTACCCAGTATTTAATGATCTGATAACCGGTAGGAATAATGCCTGTCGAAAGATTGGAGCCGGGAATGGAAGGCTTCAGCGTCAATCGTTGCAAATCTTTTCCGGGATAGCAAACCGTTTGCGTTAACCTGGAATCCCGATGCAATAATTCGGCCTGTATGCTGTCATGACCCCGAAACAATTCCGATAAAGAAATGGGTTTTCCATCTTCGCATAAATAAGCATCTACTAATGATTTGGAGATGCTGTAACCCAGACTTGTCTCTCCGCCTTCAACAAGATTACTGGTTCTGTTGCCCAATTGCCCGGTTTCATACGCCTTATAATAGATCATTTCCTTATTATCTTTCAAGTCCAATGTGTTGAAAAGGCTTTTATAATCCGTTTCCGGCTGTCCGGTGTTATGGATCGCATAACTATTCCCGCCGATTAATATATCTGCCGCAGCCAGGGCTTCATTCAGGAACTTTTCAGCGCCTTCGATCGCATGGTATTTTCTAAAAGTTCCTTCATGCAAACAAATACGCGCTTTCAGGGCTAACGCTACATTTTTATTGATACGTCCTTTCACTGCGTTTTCCGGAGTGGGGAGTTTATCTATCGCCCAATTGATTGATTCCAGCACCGAATCCATCACTAATATTCTGGAATCACGAGGTGCAAACAATTCTTCCGAATCCACATTCAAGTCTCGCGATAACCATGGCACATCACCATAACGCTTCACCTGATTGAAATAACTCCATGATTTAAAAAACGTCACTTCCGCCGCATACGCATCCTTTATATTCTGCGAGATCGTTGCATTTTGATAACGAACCAAAAAGTAATTACATCTCCTGATGAAAGTCCAATCCCACTCTCCATTCCCGCTTTTTTCAGGGACGGTATGCTCGCCTGCCGCAATTTTGTTATATACGGACGGAACCATATTGTCGCTTTGATTATCGCCGGATAAGAGAGGACTTACCGTATAATAGGTGCTATGCCCTTCAATGAAGGGATATAGCCCGTTGCAATACAACTCTAAATCTTTTGCGGATTTCCAAAAGTTTGCATCACTGACGCTATCCGTAGGAAAACGATCCATAAAGTCGTTATTACAAGCATTGAACACAAACAATAAAGTAAATATAATAGCGTAATAATTCTTTTTCATACTAATTCTTTTTATAATGTGATTTGAAGTCCAAACATGATTGATCTTTGCAAGGGATAATATTCGCCGACATTGCCGATAATTTCCGGGTCGAAGTTTCCTCTGATATTCGCAATTTCACCCAAGTTTTGTCCGGAAAAATAGACCCGGATTCTGTTTAATGAAATTTTAGAACTAACCAATTGTGGCAACGTGTATCCCAAAGTCAGATTTTTTAAACGCGCATAGGCGCCACTTTGCAGGAAACGTGTTTGCGGACGCGCATTAAAGCCGGACGAGCCGGCCTCCCATATCGGATATAAGGCTCCCGGATTTTCAGGTCGCCACGCATTATTATACACTTCGTAAGTACCCACAGCAGCGCCGTTGGCTATATGTCCCCAGAAATAACTCCCTGTCGAGACGAAATCACGTTTTCCCACTCCTTGAACAAACAGGTTTAAATCAAAACCTTTCCATTCCACATTACCGGTTATCCCAAATTGGAAGCGGGGCGTGCTGTTTCCTATAATTTTTGTATCGCCGGGATTGTCTACCGTTGCATCTCCCCAATCTATGACATTATCACGGTTCCGATCGGCATAGTGCGTGTCGCCGGGTCCCCAATTGTCTCCATTTCCAAGTTTACTCTGATTGGCGGCAGAAGCTACTTCATCCGGCGTTTGAAAAATACCGACCGTTTCATACCCCCATATTTCGCCCAATACTTTCCCTACATAATAGCTATCGTATAATTTACTGGGATTATTATCATATTTTGTAATCACACTCTTATAGTCGGAGAGTATAAAGCCTGCGTCATATCTTAGACCATTCGCTAAAACGTCATTCCATTTGACAGATAATTCCCAGCCGTTTGTTTTCATATCGGCATTATTTCGCTGCGGAACATTTGTGCCGATAACAGACGGCAGTTTTTCACCTAACGTTAGCATGTTTTCGGTATTTCTTTCATACCAGTCAAAATTTGCCGATAGCTTTCTTAGCAGTAAAATATCCAACCCAAAGTTCAACGTTTTAGTGGTTTCCCAGGACAAGTCGGACGCTACAAGATTGGGCGCATTGACCGAAATGGGCAAATTGCCATTGATAATGTACGGCGTCTGCTGTGTGATTCCAAAGGTCGAAATATAAGGATAATACTCTTTTACATTCTGATTGCCCAAACTCCCGTACGATACGCGGAATTTAAGGTCGCTCAACCAATTATTGGTTGAATGCATAAAATTTTCCTGTGATATTCGCCATCCGGCCGAAAATGAAGCGAAAAAACCAAAACGTGAATCATGCGGAAATTTGGAAGTACCATCGTACCGGCCATTCATTTCAAGAAGATATTTTCCCTGATAATTGTATTGCAGGCGCGAGAAAACACCTCGAATCGCCCATGAATAATCCGCATCGGTTGTCACCGTATTACCCACTCCCAAATTGATGGACGGAACCTCCATGGATATCAATTCTTCTTTCCTTATCCGTTCGTTTCGGTAGGTTTCCCATTCCTGATTGAAGCCTACCAATGCGCCGATGTGATGGTCATTCTTGATCGTGGCGCTATAATCGGCAAACAGATTGCCTGCAAAATAATCCGTATGTTGCTGATTGGTTTCAATGGATGAAGGGAAAGTGGCGCTGATTTGCTGCGTCCAGGAATCCCGGACATATCCAAATTCTTTTTGAACATCCTTGCTACGATAGTTCGTCGTACGATAACTGAAGTCTCCTTTTAATTTCAATCCTTTAAGAATATCCCATTCGCCATTGATCAAAAATACGGCAGTTTCATTTTTACTCACTTTCCGAGCGCCGCTTGACAGGAAATTATAGAAATGTTCCGTAGGAATCCCTTCCCCAACGGGAGAATCGGCCGGAGTGTAAATAGGGAACAGTATTTGCGGCTCTCCGCGCGTCATCTGTTCCCACCAGGTGGCGCCTTTATTGGGATACCGATGGGGTTCATCGTATACCGTTTGCGAATAGGTGGTTCTAAATCCTATCCGAAACTCCTCCGTAATATTCGCATTCACATTACTTAAAAAGTTGTATCGTTTAAATTTGTCCGTATAATCTTTAAACATGCCTTCCTGTCCCATATAACCTGCCGACGTATAAACGCTGACTTGTTTGGAACCTCCATTTACACTCAAGGTATGCTTATGAGTAGGCGCCCATTCTTGCAACATTTGCCGGTAATTGTCGTTTCCTCCATTCCAAAAAATATTACCGTTTTCAAGGATATGATATACCGGGTTATTCACCGGATCTGCATTATAATCTTTCACCCATTGCACCTGGTTATCCGTATATTTATTTTTCCCGGATTGATTGAATGAAGACTCGTTTGAAGCGGTCATATAATCTACCGCATTTAATAAATCCGGAAGATAGGTCTGCGTGTTCAATTGAAGGCTGCCGGAATATTCAATAACCGGTTTTTTCTCTGTCCGTCCGCTTTTGGTTGTCACCAAAATAACGCCAAAAGAGCCTCTGGCCCCGTATATGGCGGACGAGGCGGCATCTTTTAACACAGAAATACTTGCTATATCTTCCGGATTAAGCATATTCAGATTCATTTGTACGCCGTCAACAAGTACTAACGGCTCACTATTATCATTTTCACGTATAGTAGCGACACCTCTGATATTCAGTATTGCTTCCGTATTAGGATTCCCGTCGGAGAATACAACATTAAGATTCGGAACAACGCCTTGTAATCCCTGGGCAATATTCGTGATTGGCCTGTTTTCCAAAACCTTCGAGGATACTTGTGTAACCGCCCCCGTTAAATTGGTTTTTTTCTGTACGCCATATCCGACGACCACCACTTCGTCTAAAGACCGGCTATCTTCAATTAACTGGATGGGTAAGTCGGTTTGTTTACCTACTATCACTTCCGTTGTGATATACCCGACATAAGACACTTGCAATATGGCGCCTTCCTGTATGTCAAGTGCATATTTTCCGTCTATATCGGATACCGTTCCGTTGACGGTTCCCTTTTCAACGACATTGGCTCCGATAATCGGCTCATTGTTCGTATCGGTAACGACGCCTGTTATTTTCCGTCCCTGATGACGTTCGGCAGAGACCGGCTGTGTAAGATGGGGTAGGCTTTCCGCATGTAGCTGAAATATCAGCATAAACAGTAAGCATCCACTTGCTTTCATAATTCGTGTCGACTTAATTGATAGCTTGTTAGCAGAGTTAATTAATTTCATATATTTTAATGTTGCGTTTATTTGATTTGTCATGAGGCAAAAGTAGATTGATTCCAAATCCTGTCCAATACCCTGTTTGTGGTATTTTTAGTATATGCCTGAAATCCACAAACCAAAACCGCTGCATTCCCCAAGCCCTGAAAGGGCGCAAGCTGTTATGGCTCTCAGGTTTTCAGCCTTCAATGGACATTGGCGGACGCTATGCCGAACCGCGCAAGAAGCCGAAAGTAGCAAAAAAATAGCATTTACCCCATAATTATGGCAAACGAGACCCTAATTATGATCTAAAAGACCCTAATTATGGCAAATGAGATCATAATTATGATCTAAAAGACCCTAATTATAGTGCACGAGACCCTCAGTATGGCTAATGAGAATATAATTATGGCGAAAGAGCACATAATTATAACGGAAGAGAGCATAATTGCTTTCGTCCGGAGAAATGACAGGTACGCAATTTCATGCCGCAAAATAATTTTGCAGCGGGTGTTTATTTGGTTAAGATTTATACCGATAAAGATTTGGTTATTCGTAAGGTTGTGAAAAAATAAAAACCTCACTTGCATTTCCGGTTCCCCCTCGTTAGGAAACAAGGGGGAGTTGGTTTTGCTTTTCCAACGCATTTCTATCTAACGTTACAAACTCCGGAAGCGGCTTTCAGTCCAGATATACCGGCGCAGAAGCGTCGCGGCGCCACTCGTCCATCAGGCGGATCTGTTCGGGCAAAATCCGGTCTAACGAAAGTGGCGGCAAAGCGTCTAAGGCAAAGAACCCCTTGTCAAGAATATCGAAAGTCTCCGTGAACACTCCGCCCAGAAGCTCGCAGAGAATGAAAAACTTATAGATATAAAACGGGCTGACCGGGTGCGGATGACACCGCTTGTCCATCACGGCCAGCAACCGTACGGCACGGACATCCAACCCGGTTTCTTCCTTTGTCTCCTTGACGGCCACTTCTTTGGGTGTGTATCCGACGTCCGCCCAACCGCCCGGCATAGACCAGCGTCCGTCCATCGTCTCGCGCACCAGCAAGACCTCCCCCTTTGCATTAAATACCACCGCCCGGATATCCACCTTGGGCGTAACATATTCCTTCATCGGGTGGTAACAAGCCTCGATTTCATCTTCACTTGTCCCGGTTACGACGGACGTGATGCGATTACTGATTTCGACAAGTTCCTTGCACCGTTCGATTTCATACTCATTGGCCGAATAGCTAAGTCCCGTTTGTGACAGGGCGCGGATACGTTGCGCCAGCGTAATCAGTTCTTTCCCTTTTTGCATACTATATTCAATTTATGAATCAGGCTGTAAAAGTACAACGGTTTTATCAAAATAAAAACGATCTTACGGTTTTCCGTAAAAAATACTACATTTGCACCATTTACCGAAAAAGAAATAATGATGTTGGACAGTATGAAAAACAGGCGGAGCATCCGCCAATATACGGAGCAGGACATTCCGGAAACGTTGCTGAATGAATTGTTTGAAGTAGCTTCCCGCGCTTCCAATACGGGAAACATGCAATTATACAGCGTAGTCGTTAACCGCGACCGGGCGAACCGGGAGAAACAGGCGCCCTTCCATTTCAACCAGAAGATGGTGACCGGAGCGCCGGTTCTCCTGACGTTTTGTGCGGATGCGAACCGGTTTGTCAAATGGGCGGAACAACGAAAAGCCTGCGCCGGTTTCGACAACCTGCAAACTTTTCTTGCCGCCACGATTGACGCCCTGTTATTTGCACAGGCATTCTGCGATGCGGCCGAAGCCAAAGGATTAGGCATTTGCTACTTGGGGACGACGGCCTACCATGCGGACAAAATCATAGAAGCCTTATCCCTGCCCCGTTTGGTTGTGCCGGTCGTTTCCGTCACGGCAGGCTATCCGGCCGAACCGTTGCCCGCGCAGACCGAACGCCTGCCTTTAGCCGCGATCATCCATCGCGAGGCGTACCGGGATTATACCGCGGCGGCCATAGATGCGTTGTATAAAGCCAAAGAAGAATGCGTGGTCAATAAGCAATATGTCGCAGAAAATCAAAAGGAAACTTTAGCGCAAGTATTTACGGACATCCGGTATACGAAAAAAAACAACGAATACTTTTCGGAAAGATTCCTGGACGTATTAAAAAAACAAGGATTCCTGACAATCCCCAATTAGTGAGGGTAAACTCTTTTTTTTGCCTCATAAAGAAACCGGAAAAAACAGCACCGGATACAATAATTTATACAAGGATGCGTTCTTACATTGAATAAATTCAAACTAAAGCCTATGAATAAATTTTTTACCCAGTGCCTGACCGGCAAGGATCAACTTAACAATATGAAAAGAACGGGAAAGCGTACTTTTGGCCCGCGAGAAGAAACAATAGGGCTGATTTGCCAATTCGCCCGGGTATACAGGATTGAACCGAAATTGAAGCAAGGACTTTGTGCCTATATTCTGAACTGATGAATCATAAAATTGCTCCTTCTTTATTATCGGCCGATTTCATGAATCTCCAACAGGATGTGGAAATGGTGAACGCAAGCGAGGCCGACTGGTTGCATTTGGATATAATGGACGGCGTATTTGTGCCGAACATTTCGTTCGGGTTCCCGGTGCTGAATGCGTTGAAAAACGTGACAACCAAACCGATGGATGTGCATCTGATGATTGTGGAACCGCAGAAATTCATATCCGAGGTAGCCGCATCAGGCGCATATTTAATGAATGTGCATTACGAAGCCTGCCCGCACCTGCACCGTACGGTCACAGCGATCAAGGACGCCGGGATGAAAGCCGGCGTAACGCTGAATCCGCATACGCCGGTTGCTGTACTCGAAGACATTATTTATGAAGTGGACATGGTTTTGCTGATGTCGGTGAATCCGGGTTTCGGGGCGCAGAAGTTTATCGAACATTCGGTGGAAAAAACAGCCAAACTGAAACAAATGATCACCGAAAAAGGATTGCCTGCGCTGATTGAAGTCGACGGCGGCGTAAATCAGGATACGGCACAACGTTTGTTGGCTGCCGGAGCGGATGTACTGGTGGCCGGAAATTATGTCTTTAAATCGGCGGATCCCCCGGCAACAATCCGGAAATTGAAATCGCTGTAGCAGAAAATAAAATTTCATCCGGTTATGCTGAAAGAGATCCAAAAGCGACCTTTTGCGAGGCCGCTTTTTTGGTGGATAACAGGCATTCTGTTGCAGGTCTGTTTCCCGCTTCAACAAAGTTCCGTATGGTTCATGCTTTCGGTAGCAACAATCGTCCTCTTCGCCATGATGATAGCAAAGGGAGGCGCTTCTCTTTCGTATGACGCACGTTGGGTTTGGGGCGCAATTATCGCTTGTGTATTGCTTTTTCTGGCGATTCAATCCACGGCATACACGGAACAACGGCTATTGAATCCTTCGGCGCCGGGATGGTTGCAGGAAAAAGCGAAGATCGCACAGATATATTTGGTTGAAAGATTAGACCGGCTCAACTTGACGGACAGTGGGAAAGCGATTCTGGCAACCCTCACGCTGAATCACCGGCAGGAAATGAGTTGGGAAATCCGGAATCAGTTTTCAACCGTCGGAGTGGCGCATTTGTTGTCGGTCAGCGGCTTTCATGTCGCGGTAGTGTGCAACTTCTTATCCATTCTGTTCTCCGTATTTCCCAAACAAATGTTTTTCCGTTGGTCGAGGTATCTGTTGATGATATCGCTGTTGTGGACGTTTGCCTATGTGGCAGGACTTTCCATCCCAACCGTGCGGGCGGCGCTGATGCTCAGTATCTATTTGACCGGACAAATTTTAGGACGCCGGCAAGACCGGTATAATACGTTGGCGGCAGCGGCTTTTTGCATGTTGTTGTACAATCCGTTTTACCTGTTTGAGGTTGGTTTTCAGTTGAGTTTTATCGCCGTCTTTTTTATTTTGTATCTTCAGCCCCGTTTCTCCCGCCTCATCGAAGTGCGCAATCCCTTGCTGGCTACGCCCTGGAACATTCTGACCGTCACGGTAGCCGCCCAAATCGGAACCGTCTTCCTGTGTGGTTATTATTTCCGGTCGTGTTCTACTGTTTTTTTATTTACGAATATATTCCTATCTTTGCTGGCGACAGTGTTGATACCTGCTACCTTATTGTGGATGTTTCTACCGGCCTGGATACCCGGTTACGGAATATTGCAATGGTTGGTGGAAACCTTGACAAACCATCTGATGTGGTTTGTCGCTCGTTTCAGTCAAGTGCCGGGAGCGGCCTTGTCCCTGCATTTTGATTTTGTCACAATGCTGAGTGCATACGGTATATTGGGACTATGGTTATGCTATTGCCGATCCAAACGAACATGGATGCTTTTTTCAGCATTATCCCTGACGCTCTTCGTGTTGTGTTGGCAAATAGGAATGAGGTAGCAAAGAATAAAAGGAGTGTGGAACATACAGGTAAAATCAATCCGGTTAAAGTTTGTTAAAGATAAAACAAAACGCGCGTTTCTTGGTTTTATATACGGAAAGCGAACAAAAAGGAAAAAAGATGGCAGAAGTAACATTTAAAGGAACAAAGAATCATACAAACGGGACACTCCCGGCAGTAGGGTCGTTGGCGCCGGATTTTACAGGCGTGAAAGGTGATTTGTCGGAATGTTCGCTCAGTGCGTTCAAAGGCCGGAAAGTGGTTTTGAACATATTTCCGAGTTTGGACACCGCCGTATGTGCGACATCGGTAAGACGGTTCAATAAAGAAGCGGCAGCGTTTCGGAATACGGTAATACTGGCGATTTCCAAAGATTTGCCTTTTGCACAAGGCCGGTTCTGTACGACGGAAGGGATTGACAAGGTTGTTCCTGTTTCAGCGTTCCGCAATGCCACATTGGAAGATAACTATGGCCTGCTTCTCATGGACGGCCCGCTCAAAGGGCTGTTGACACGGAGTGTTGTCGTCGTTGATGAAACAGGCAAGATCATATACACGGAACTTGTTCCGGAAATAACGAATGAGCCATGTTATGAAGCTGTGTTAGCTTTACTAACGTGATGATGTTTTTCATTGGTTTTAAATTTATTAGAGATTAGTAGTGATGAGACCGCGGGATGTATTTCTCGCGGTCTCTTTTTGTTACCGCCGGATCGCTTCACAGCGTTCGCAAGGACGGAGCGCGGCATTTCGAATCTTTGAATCTTTTCATTTTCAGTCTTTTTTGATTTTTCCGAAAAAAAATTTTCCTCTTGCTGTGAATTATCCGTTTTTTTATTTTATAGGATTAGGCGCATAGGTCGCTGTTAATTTAGAATAAAGAGCTACCTTTGTGGCATGGAAAGCAGAGATAAATATACAAGTGTGAACTCAATAAAGTTTAACAGGTATTTTCAG
>JAITPV010000132.1 GCA_031289275.1 Tannerella sp. | reverse complement strand
AATGTATCGGCGAACTGTTTCATTGACGGGATCGTTTTTCGGGATGCAGGAGGCATTATTGCTTGCCTGCTTCGCAAACAATCCGTATCTTTGCGCCGATTTGCAGTTGAATTGCAATTTTGTCAAATGCGCCTATATGGATATGATAAACAGAGATTTAAAATTGGCAATCGAAGCAGCATTGCCTTATTTTCCTGTGATTACGGTTACGGGACCGCGGCAATCGGGAAAGACAACACTGTGCAGAAATCTTTTCCGCGAACTCCCCTACATCAATCTGGAAAAAACAAGGGTTAGGGAAGCCGTCATGCTGGATACGGAAAAGTATTTATATGAATATCCCGATGGACTGATTATCGACGAGGCGCAGCAGTACCCGGATTTGTTTTCGTATATTCAGGTGGCGGTAGACGAAAATCCTTCCCGCAGGTATATCCTGACGGGCAGCAGTAATTTTTCGCTGCTTGAGAAAATCACACAGTCGCTGGCAGGACGTACCGCCCTGTTTACGCTTTTGCCTTTATCTCTCCACGAGTTGGGCGACAGAAAGCATGACATCTCCACCGACACGCTGATACTGAACGGCGGCTATCCGGCGGTATGGGCAAAAAACACGCCAAGGGAACTGTTCTACGGAAATTATTACAGCACTTACATTGAACGCGACGTCCGGCAAATTATCCATGTAAAGGATGTGAATCAGTTTCAAACTTTTATCCGGCTAACAGCAGGACGTATCGGAACGGAATGTAATGCTGCGGCTTTGTCGAACGAGGTGGGAGTTGTCACCAACACAATCAAGCAATGGTTTAGCGTATTGGCGGCATCCTACATTATTTATATGTTGCCGCCGTATTATGAAAATATCGGCAAGCGGTTAGTGAAGTCCCCGAAAGTATATTTCTATGATACGGCGCTTGCCTGTTACCTGCTGGGCATCGAGACCGAAGCGCAGCTTGCCGTTCATCCGCTGCGAGGTGCGCTGTTCGAGAACATGGTTGTCAATGAAGCATTGAAAGAACGCTATAATGCAGGCAAACGTCCCGATTTGTTTTTTTACCGCGACCGTTCGCAAAAAGAAGTGGATTTAATTCAAACCAAGGCAAATGACTTGCATTTGTACGAAATCAAATCGTCCAAAACCTACCATAAAGAATTTTATAAGGGCATTGATTACCTGAAAAATATTTTCGGCGAAAGGATTACACGTTCCGCTCTGATTTTCGACGGCGATACCGAAATTCCGTCCGTCCGGAACGGCGTGTATAATTTCCGCGATTTCAGATTGATGGAATGATGCACGCGGCATGGATTATTCGTAGATTGATTGCAATGGTGCGATCCCGGAATAGCGCCGGAAAACGTTCCACGGCAAGGCTTCGGATAAAGTTTGTGGATTTCATGTAAAAAAAGCAACGAATGATAGTTAATATCATTAATATGTATTATCTTTGCACGCTAATTTGCTTAGGCATAAAACAGAACATGAATGAACAAAATAAGTTACGCGCTTGGTTTGAGCATCGGACATAATTTCCGTAATGCAGGCATCAAAGAAATAGAGGCCGAGGATTTCGTGAAAGGGTTGGGCGACGGATTATCGGAAGCTCCATCGGAAATTCCTTATGACGAAGCTAAAGAGGTAATCAACGATTATTTTGCGAAACTACAGGCGGAAAAGATGGAAATCAATAAACTGGCCGGCGCCGAATTTCTCCGGATCAATAAGGAGAAAGCCGGAGTGGTGGAATTAGCGAGCGGTTTGCAGTACGAAGTGTTGAAGAAAGGAACCGGTGCAAAGCCGAAAGCCTCAGAGCGGGTCAAATGTCATTATCACGGCACACTGATCAATGGCGTCGTATTCGACAGCTCCGTACAACGTGGCGAGCCGGCCGTGTTCGGCGTTTCGCAAGTCATACCGGGATGGGTGGAGGCCTTGCAGTTGATGGAAACCGGCGCAAAGTGGAGACTGTTTGTCCCGTCGGAACTGGCCTACGGGGCGCAGGGAGCCGGCGAGAGCATTGAACCGAACAGCACGCTGGTCTTTGATGTGGAATTATTGGATATTGTATAAAAAGAATAGATAACATTTAGAAAATAAGAAAGATGAAAAAAATGAATGTATTGGCAGTAGCCATTGTAGCTACTATGGGAATGATGGTTATTTCGTGTAACCAAGGTGGCATTAGCGGTAATGCAAATTTGAAAGAGGCGACAGATAGCGTAGGCTATGCGATCGGCGTAAGTTATGGAACCGGATTGAAGGGACAGATGCAAACGTTACCCGGAAAACCGGCAAATACCGATGCTTTGATTGCGGGATTTTTAACTGCGATTAAAGGAGATACCGGTGCGTTAAAAATAACGGCAGAGCAAGCTAACGAGTATTTGAATCAGTATTTTATGGCAGAACAAGCGAAAGAAGGAGAAGTCACAAAAGCAGAAGGCGAAGCCTTTCTGGCTGCCAACGAAGGAAAAGCGGGCGTGAATAAAACCGAAAGCGGGCTGCAATATACGGTATTGACCGAAGGTACCGGTGCGACACCGACCGCCACAGATCAGGTAAAAGTGCACTATACCGGGAAATTATTAGACGGTACGGTTTTCGACAGTTCCGTGCAACGCGGTGAACCGCTGACTATCGGCGTAGGCCAGGTGATCCCGGGCTGGACGGAAATCATGCAGATCATGCCGGTAGGTTCCAAATATCAGGTATGGATACCTTCCGACCTGGCTTACGGGCCACGGGGAAGCGGGCAATTAATCAAGCCGAACAGTACGCTTGAATTTGAAATCGAATTGCTTGAAATCATAACACCTGAAAAGAAATGAGAGTTGGTAGTGCATGGGTGATAGTGATCGCCGCAATAACAGGCATTACGTCTTGCTGTTCGACCAAAAAGGCCGGTAATACCGGTACGGCTCTTTCTGCCATGAGTTTGACTGCGGCAGTAGATTCGGCCAGTTATTCGGTAGGCGTTAATTATGGAGCCGGTTTACGGGAAAACCTGAAAGTCTTTCCCGGCGGCGAAGCCAATTTGGATGCCGTAGCCGAAGGTTTCGTGCGAGCCATCAAAGGCGATTCCTCTCTCCAGATGACTCAGGAAGCGGCACAGGCATATATTCAGGCATATATTACGGAGATGCAACTTAAGGATGCCGAAGCGGACAAGGAAATAGAAAAACAGTTTCTGGCGGAGAACAAAACCAAAGAAGGTGTGATTACGACCGAAAGCGGGTTACAATACAAAGTTTTAAAACAAGGTAACGGCCCCATGCCGGTCAGTGAAGAACAGGTGCAAGTACATTATACCGGGAAATTATTGGACGGTACGGTTTTTGACAGTTCGGTACAGCGCAACGAACCGCTGACTATCGGCGTAGGCCAGGTGATTCCGGGCTGGACGGAAATCCTGCAGATCATGCCGGTAGGCTCCAAGTATCAAGTATGGATTCCTGCGGAGTTGGCCTATGGAGCGCAGGGCGCCGGGCAAACTATCAAACCGAACAGTACGCTTGAGTTTGAAATTGAATTGCTGGATATTGTGAAGTAGCTTTTCTTTTCGTAAGAACGTTATAAAGGTCGGTGATCATGCCATTTGTATGATTGCCGATTTTTTTGCAAAAGGCTTCAATAATCAAAAAGATATTGTACTTTTGATCGGTGAATCAGCTATGTGGATATAAAAATGGAAAAGATCGATAAATTAGACCGGCAAATACTGGGTATTATTTCAAAAAATGCACGCATGCCGTTTAAAGAAGTGGCAGAAGCTTGTGGCGTGTCCCGCGCAGCCATCCATCAACGGGTGCAGCGCTTGATGGATATGAATGTCATATTAGGATCGGGCTATCATATCAACCCGAAAGTATTGGGATATAATACATGCACATATATCGGCGTGAAACTGGAACGGGGTTCCATGTATAAAGATGTTGTACCGGAACTGGAAAAAATTCCGGAGATCGTGGAAATTAATTTCACGACCGGGGCTTATTCGATGATGATCAAACTATATGCGCGCGATAATGAGCATTTGATGGAATTGCTGAATGGGCGAATACAGGAAATTCAGGGAGTGACGGAAACCGAAACAATGATCTCGCTTTGCGAAAGCCTTAAAAGAGAAATCCCGTTTACCTTGTGAGGTGTTTTTTGATTACGGGATACAGATATTCCGAATAGCGCATGAATCCCAAATCGGTAAAATGAACGCCGTCAACCGTTGCCTCGCCGTCATCTCCAATCATCGGTTGGGAGGAAAGTATCCATACATTCCGGTCGCCCTCCTTTTTCAATTTGGCGACAATGGCGTTTAAGGCCTGGTTTCGCTGTTCAATATCCCGCATCCCGGCTATTGTATATTTCGCGGGCGGAAAGACCGGGTTTTCGACAAACAAGATCGGTACGTCCGGTTTTTTATTCCGGATGATGGCGAAAAATGACTCCGTCTTTTCTTCTATCTGCTGTAAACTCACGTTCGGCATAAAATCCAGTATATACAGGGAAGCATCACATTGCGCCATCACTTCTGCGATTTCGTAATCCAACTGCCCGTTTCCACTGAAACCGAGATTGATAAATTCTCTGTTCAACCGTCGCATCAGGATGTTGGTATGCGCCATGCCGGGACGGGAAGCGCATCCGCCTTGCAGGATGCTTGTACCGTAAGCAACCACAGGTTTATCCTTCGCGGGCAGCATCCGTTTCGGCGGACTTATCCGTGCCAGCGAATCCACACCGATTTCCAATGCCGTAATCCCGTCGTACAGCGGCAGGAACATCATCCATTCACGCTCTTTCCGTTCCATGCCCGAAATGACCACCCGCTCGTTTGTTTTCCCGTACGGGCGAGCCGTATTGACAAATGTCCATACGTCGCCTTCGAGGCAATACAGGTCTAAGCCTTTGATGCCCGTCCATGCCATGTGATCCATTTTGCTGTCGGCTAACAACTCCCAGCGGACGGCTATTTGCTCACTGTTGGAACAGAACCTGACGGCAAGCCCGGCCGTGTTTTTCCCAAGTTCCCACACCGGCTGCCGTGTTACGCCTTTCAGCGTGGCAGGCAACCGTTCATAACGAGTTTCGGTGTTGTCGCTGATCTTTCCCCAAAGAGGAAATGCCGATGCGTCGTGATAGGTAATCTGTGCCTTTAGAAGTGGCGTAAAGCACCACAAGCACATGCACCATGCGAATAGAACCGTTTTTTTATTTTTCATTATTGTCAATCTGTTTATGCTTCATGCCGGTTACTCTACGTGCATCTGTCCTTTCAACAGGATATTTTCAGCGTCTTTGCCCGTCCATACCTGAAAGACGCCGGGTTCTACGATAAAGTTCAAATCCTTGTCCCGGAATCCGAAGCTCCGGTAAGGCAGCGGCAGTTCCACCAGCTTGCTTTCGCCCGGTTCCAGCGTAATGCGTTTGAAGGCTTTCAGTTCTTTCATGGGGCGAGTCACGGAGGCTATTTCGTCTCTGAGGTATAGCTGTACTACTTCGTCGCCCTTTCGCGCGCCTGTATTTTTTACCGTGACTTTCACCGTGACATCTTCACCCCGGTTCACTTTTTCGGGCAGTATTAAATCCGTATATTCGAATGTGGTGTAACTTAATCCGTATCCAAAGGGGAACAGCGGTTTTCCGTCGTCGTCATTATACGCATATCCGCGTCCGGAGGGTTTGATATAATAATAGAGAGGCAACTGGCCGGCGTGTCGCACCCAGCTTACGGGCAGGCGTCCGCCGGGATTTACATCGCCCATCAGCGTTTCGGCAATGGCCGTTCCGCCCTGTTCGCCGGGATACCAGGCTTCGAGGATGGCATCGGCCTGATCTATCCAACTCCGTATGTCAACGGCCGAACCGTTTTGTAACACGACAATGGTTTTCCGTCCGCTGCCGGCCAGGTCGTGTATCATTTTCTCCTGATCCAGCAGGATGGTCGGGTTTTTCTTCACATCAATGATTTGTGCGTTGTTCGTACTCTCGGCCGCCTTCACCGGACTGTTGGGCAATGCCAGCAGGCTGCGATCCATGCCTTCGCCTTCGCGGATAATGGCAAAAAACACTACGGCATCGCACGTGCGGGCTAAGGCTACGGCATCCGTGCCGGCCTCGTGCAAAATCACTTCCGATTTTCCCTGCAAACGCTGTTTCAATCCCTGATAAGGGGTAACGGCTCCCTCGCCGCGCCAGCCGCCATAGCCGCCGGAATAGCCGCCGAAACTGAGTATGTCGGCGCCCGGGCCAAATACGCCAATTCGCTTGATTTCCTTGTCGGACAAAGGTAGCGTTTGCGCGTCGTTCTTCAATAAAGTCATACTCTTGCGGGCGGCTTCGAGCGCCAGCGCCAGATGAACCGGGCAGCGGACGATCCTGTCGGCTTCCTTCACGTCCACATAAGGGGCATCAAACAATCCGAGTTCAAACTTAACGGTCAGCACCCTGCGCAGCGAGGCATCTATCGTCGCTTCGGATATTCGTCCGCTCCGCACGAGCGAAAGCAGGTCGCGATAACCGTTGGACAATTCCAGATCCAAGCCCGCTTCCAAACACAATGCCTGGGCTTCGGCATACGAAGGCGCCTGCTTATGGACGGAAAAAACGCCGTCGACACCGCCATAATCGGAAACGACATATCCTTTGAAATTCCATTCCTTGCGCAGGATGTCCGTCAGGAGTTTTTGATTGTCGGAACAAGGGATGCCGTCGATGGAGTTGTAAGCGGCCATGATCGAACGCGCCCCGCCTTCTTCGATACAGGCGCGGAACGGCTCCAGAAAGACTTCCCGCAGCGCCCGCCACGAGGTGTTGGAAGCATACGAGTCGTGGCCGGCATCGCCGTAGTTGTCTACAAAATGTTTCGGAGTGGCAACGACGCCGTTTGTCTCCAACGCTTTGACATAGGCCACGCCCATGCGCGAATTAAGGAATACATCTTCGCCATACGTTTCTTCGGTGCGTCCCCAGCGCGGATCGCGTGAAATGTTGATCACCGGAGCATATACCTGACGCACGCCGACGGCTCTCAACTCCTTGGCCACGACCTGTCCGACTTCATAGTAAAACGCATCGTCGAACCCGGCCGCAAAAGCGATGCTTTGCGGGAAACAGGTGGCATTGCCCCATTGCGCGCCGTGCAACGCTTCCCCGTGTTGCAGTACCGGAATACCCAAACGGCTTGCTTCGACAGACTTCTGCGTGTCGGCGTTGATGGCTTCGGCACATTCGGAGGCGCTGACCGGCTCCGGTTTCCCGTAGTGCAGGAAATGGGCGATGTTGCGGGTATGCCCCAAGTGAAAGTTTCTATCCTGCGCGTAGTTGTCCATAAAAAGTAACTGGCTTTGCAACTGTTCTACCTTTTCCTCCGGCGTCATTTGGCCGATCAGGTTGTCTACGCGCTGTGCGACGGGCAGTGAGTTGTTTTTATAGGCCACAGGATCGGTTGTACATGCGCCGCAAGCCAGTACGATCCCTAAAACGAAAATGATTTTCTTAGTCATGATGGATGATATTTATTTTATTATTTCTATTTTCTATCGTATGTATGCTTCCTGCAAATGTAAAAAGCATGGTTTCGATCCTGTTTATGCTGCTTGCAAATGCAAAAACCATTTTTCCGACCCAATTTATACTTCTTGCAATTGCAAAAACCATTTTTCCGATCCGGTTTATACTTCTTGCAATTGCAAAAAGCATGGTTTCGATCCGGTTTATGCTTCTTGCAATTGCAAGAACCATTTTTTCGATCCGGTTTATGCTTTTTGCAATTGCAAAAAGCATTTTTCCTGTCAATTTGTCACTTCCGACTGTTGCCGGAAGTGGTTTTGCGTCAATTTGTCACCCGCCTGCTGCTCGTGCAGTATCGCGTTCAGCGGTTCGCGCCAGTCTTCGCCGTTTCGGACGTGGCAGGTATGGAAACCTGCTTCTTTGGCCGTCTCAATGTTATGCAGTCCGTCTTCGACAAACAGCGATTCATCGGGGCGGATGCCGCTGTCCCGGATCATGGCCTCGAAAATGGCGCGGCCGGGTTTGACGCATTTCATTTCGTACGAGATATATAACTTGTCGAAATAGAATGTAATCGGATGTCCTGCCGGTGAAAAAGCGGACGTACGCGCCCAATCCATCAGGATGGGATTGTTGTTGCTCAGCAGGTACAGTTTGTATTTCGTGCGCAGTTCGACCAGCGCGTCCAACTTGTAGGCTTCCGGCCCGGAAATAATGCTTTTCCAGGCCTTTGCGATGGCCTCGCGCGGAATGTCTCTTCCGGCATGTTCGCACAGCAAACGGCAAAACGTGTCGGCATCAATCTTGCCGCTTTCAATATCCAGAAAGATTCCGTTGTGATGGTATGAGTCGATCAGGCGGTCTGCATCGGCCACGCCGATAGCCCGAAACTGCCTGACGGCCTCTTCGCGGTGCACATCGACCAGGACGCCGCCCATGTCAAAGATAATGTTTTTTATCATCTCAATGAATGAATGACTAATCCCGATCTCAGTTTCGGCTCAAACCAAGTCGTTTTGGGAGGCATGATATTCCCGGAATCGGCAATGCGGATGATTTGCTGCATGGAGACCGGATACAGGGCTAACGCCATTTTCATTTCGCCGCTGTCCACACGGCGTTTCAGCTCGCCCAATCCGCGAATGCCTCCTACGAAATCAACCCGTTTATCCGAACGCAGATCCGTAATCCCCAGTATTTCGTCCAATATCAGGTTGGATGATACCGTGACATCCAGTACGCCGATCGGGTCATGATCGTTCCAGGCGCCTTCCTTCGCCGTGAGCGCATACCATTTTCCATCCAAATAGAGCGAAAACTGATGCAGCCGGACGGGTTTGAATATTTCGCAGCCTTTTTCTTCAACGAAGAAGTTTTTGGTCAGCGCCCGGAGGAAGGCTTCGGTGGTAAGTCCGTTAAGGTCTTTCACCACCCGGTTGTAATCAATAACCGTCAACTGGCCGGCCGGAAAACAAACGGCCATGAAGTAGTTATATTCCTCATCGCCGCGATGCGCCGGATGTTGTTTGGCTTTCTCGATGCCGACTAATGCAGCGGCGGCCGAACGGTGATGCCCGTCGGCAATATATAATGCCGGAATCGCCGCAAAGCGTGCCGTAATACGGGCTATATCGGCGGCGGCGCTGACAACCCAAAAGGTATGGCGGAAATTTTCCGGTTGAGCGACAAAATCATATTCGGGCGTCAGCTGCGTGTATTCGGATACGAGGGTATTCAGCGCCTCATCATCCGGATAGGCAAAGAAGACGGGTTCGATATTGGCCTCGTTCACGCGCACGTGTTTCATGCGGTCTTCTTCCTTGTCGCGCCGGGTCAGTTCATGTTTTTTGATTCTTCCGTTCAGATAATCGTCTACGTGCGCACAGAGCACAATCCCGTACTGGGTCTTTCCGTTCATGGTCTGGGCATAGATGTAATACTGTTCCCTGTCGTCTTGTACCAACCATCCGTTGGCCTGAAACAGGTTGAAATTGGAAACGGCCTTGTCGTAAACAGCCGGATCGTGTTCGTCGGTTCCGGTCGGGAAGTCGATTTCCGGTTTAATGATATGATACAAGGATTGATCATTTCCTTTGGCTTCTTCGCGCGCCTCTTCCGAATTAAGTACGTCATAAGGACGCGAAGCGACTTTCTCTACCAGATTTTTCGGCGGACGGATACCTCTGAAAGGTTTTATTACCATAGTGATTCGTGAATCTTTTATTCTTTGGATATTCAATCGTCAATTATTGACTCTGTACTTTTCATTTCCATTTCTCAGGAAATCCACAATCTGTTCGGCTGCGGCAAGTCCGGCGTTGATATTGGCTTCGGACGTTTGTGCGCCCATCTTTTTCGGCGTGCTGAAATAACGTCCGGCAAATTTCCCGGTCATTTCGGCATGGTTGGCCGGCATGATGTCGGTCAGGTACTTGAAATCCGTACGTTCTTCCATGATTTTAACTAATTCCGCCTCGTTAATGACCTCCTTGCGAGCGGTGTTAATCAACACGGCGTTTTTGGGCATTTTAGACAGCAAGGCATAGTTGACGGAGTTCCTGGTTTCGGCGGTTGCCGGAATATGCAACGAGATAAACGAACAGGTTTCATACAGCTCGGTGACCGAAGACAGGGCTTTCACACCGTCTCTTTCAATTATTTCCGCCGGACAGAATGCGTCGAACGCATAGATTTCCATGCCGAAGCCTTTGGCGATACGCGCCACATTACGCCCGACGTTACCATAAGCATGGATACCGAGTTTTTTGCCTTTCAATTCGATTCCCGAAGCGCCGTTGAACAGGTTGCGTACGCCATACACCATCATGCCGAGCGCTAATTCGGCCACGGCATTGGCGTTCTGTCCCGGAGTGTTCATCACACAGACATGGTGTGCTGTGGCGGCCGCCAGGTCTACATTGTCATAACCGGCTCCGGCGCGGACTACTATTTTCAGTTGTTTGGCGGCGTTCAGGACTTCGCTGTCAATGATGTCGCTACGGATGATAATCGCATCCACGTCGTTGACGGCGTCCAATAATTGCGCTTTTTCCGTATATTTTTCCAGGAGTTTCAACTCCATGCCGGCCTTTTCGACCGTTTCGCGGATCCCGTTCACGGCCACGGCGGCGAACGGCTTGTCTGTTGCTATTAATACTTTCATCAGGTAAATGTGTAAAATTCAATTAGCCGTTCAAACGGTTTTCTCAAAAGCTTTCATTGTTTCAACCAAGGCTTCTACACTGCTCTTCGGCATGGCGTTATAGATAGAGGCACGAAAACCGCCTACCGAACGGTGTCCTTTAAGACCAATCATCCCGTTAGCCGTAGCATATTCGTTGAAGGCGCTTTCCAACTCTTTGTATTCTTCGTTCATCACAAAACATACATTCATCAACGAACGGTCTTCGACGGCGGCAGTTCCTTTGAACAGCTTGTTCCGGTCGATTTCAGCATATAAAATAGCGGCTTTCTCGATGTTTTTTTGCTGTAACACCGGGAGGCCACCTTGTTCTTTATACCACTTCAGCGTTTGTAATGCGGCAAAAATAGGAAGTACCGGCGGCGTATTGTACATGGAGTCATTGTCCACATGAATCCGGTAACTCAACATGGACGGGATCGGACGGTCGACCTTGCCCAAAGCGTCTGTACGCACAATGACCACCGCTACGCCCGAAGGCGCCAGGTTCTTTTGCGCACCGGCATAAATGACGTTGAATTTGGAGACATCAACCGGACGCGAAAAAATATCCGATGACATGTCGGACACCAATGGCACCCCCACATCCGGAATCGTATGCAATTCCGTTCCGAAGATGGTGTTATTCGTCGTGATATGGAAATAGTCGGAATCCGGCGATACGGAATACTCCTTGGGAATATAGGAATAGTTCTTGTCTTTGGATGAGGCCACGACCTCCACTTCGCCAAAGATTTTAGCTTCTTTGATGGCTTTCGACGCCCATGTTCCGGTGTCAAGATAAGAAGCTTTCTTATTCAATAAATTATAGGGCGCCATACAAAATTGCATACTGGCTCCACCTCCCACGAAAATGACTTCGTGCGTTGAAGGAACGTCCAGTAATTCTTTCACCAATACACGCGCTTCGTCGTTGACGGCGATAAAATCTTTTCCCCTGTGAGACACCTCCAGCAGAGAAAGTCCGCTGCCGGCAAAATTTTCTACAGCTGCCGCTGTATTTTTAATTGTGTACTCACTCAAAATAGAGGGACCGGCATAAAAATTGTGCTTTTTCTTCATTGTTATGTTTTTATGTTGATAAAACTCGTTCAAAAAGACGGACAAAGGTACAGCTTTTTCTTAAAAACACGTATTTTTTTGTGCTCAAAAAAACCTTTTCCGTTGTTTACTCAAATAAAGGCTATAAATCAGATGTATATATTCATTTGTTTCGGCACGTTGAAGGCCGTTTTACTCTTTTCTTCTATTTTGTTTCAAATATTCCTGTGCACAAAAGTCCAAGGTATCGTACCATTTTTGTCCGAATTTGCGGATAAGCGGTTCCTGCAGGAAACGATAGATGGGGATACGTTGTTGTGCACCACATTTTTCTGCGGCTATACATATTTTCCATTGGTGATAATTGACGGCCTGAAACATGGGGTATTGTTTGACACGCACCGGATAAAGATGGCAGGATATGGGTTTGAAGAAATCAATGCGTTTTTCGCGATAGGCTTTTTCAATGGCGCACTTGCATATGCCGTCGGAATCATAACAGGTAAAAACGCAATCCTGCCCGTCTACAATAGACGTGACAATCTCGCCCTCCCGATCAATATAACCGACTCCCTGCCGGCTAATCACCTCCTGCGCTTTGGGTGAAAGATCGTCCCAAAGCACAGGAAGGATTTTTCGTAAAACATCAAATTCCTGCTTTTCCAATGGAGCGCCGGCATCGCCCTCCACGCAACAAGCTCCTTTGCAATGTGCCGGATCGCAAAAGAAGAATCGTTCGATCAGTTCCAGGCTGACTAATGTGTCTTCGATTTGAAGCAAACGGCAGAATGATTATTAATTGGTAATTATCAATTATAAATAAACCGATTTGTCGGGATTATCGGCGAATCAGGTTGCGCCCCGTCATTTCTTCCGGTTGCGTCAAGCCCAGGATCGACAGCAGCGACGGAGCTACATCGGCTAAAATGCCATCCGACACGGTCGCTTGTTTATTCGCCGTCACGTAAACAAACGGCACCGGATTCAGCGAATGAGCCGTGTTCGGCGAACCGTCTTCATTCAGAGCATGGTCGGCATTCCCGTGGTCGGCAATGATGATGATTTCATATCCGTTCGCTTTGGCGGCTTCAATCGTTTCCTTCAGACAAGCGTCGATGGCGGTAACGGCTTTTTCGATCGCAGCGTATACGCCCGTATGACCTACCATATCGCCATTGGCATAATTGCAGACAATAAAATCGTATTGCTGTGTCCGAATGGCTTCCACTAATTTGTCTTTCACTTCGTAGGCGCTCATTTCCGGCTTCAGATCGTAGGTGGCCACTTTGGGCGACGGAACCAGAATGCGGTCTTCGCCGGCAAACGGCGTTTCGCGTCCGCCATTGAAGAAAAAGGTGACGTGTGCGTATTTTTCCGTTTCAGCGATATGCAGTTGTTTTTTTCCATTGGCCGCCAGGTATTCGCCCAGCGTGTTGCTTACATTCTCCTTATCGAACAGGATATGTACTCCCTTGAAACCGGCGTCGTAGGGCGTCATGCAGAAATAGTGCAGGTTCGGAATCGTTTGCATACCGGCTTCCGGCATATCCTGTTGCGTCAGGACAAAGGTAAGTTCTTTGGCGCGGTCATTGCGGTAATTAAAGAATATCACGACATCGCCCTCTTCAATGACGGCCACCGGCTTGCCGTTTTCCGTATGCACAACCGGCTTGATAAATTCGTCCGTTACGCCTTCGGCATACGATTCCTCCATTGCGGCAGTCATACATTCCGACGGTTTGCCGACGCCTTTTACCAGCAGGTCATAGGCTTCCTTTACCCGTTCCCAGCGTTTGTCTCTATCCATCGCATAATACCGGCCGACAATCGAGGCAATTTTTCCGCCGGTCGTCTTCAAATGATTTTCCAGGACGCCGATAAACTCTTTTCCACTCTTCGGGTCGGTATCGCGACCGTCCATGAAACAGTGTACAAAGGATTTCCGGATGCCGTATGCGCCGGCAATCTCCGTCAGTTTCATCAGGTGTTCCAGCGAACTGTGTACTCCGCCGTCAGAGACTAATCCGAGGAAATGTATTTGTTTATCATTCGCTTTGGCATATTCGTAAGCACGTTTAACTTCCGGATTTTCCAAAATGGAATTATTCCGGCAAGCCAGATTGATTTTTACCAAGTCTTGATAGACCACCCGGCCGGCGCCGATGTTTAAATGGCCGACTTCAGAATTGCCCATTTGTCCGTCGGGCAATCCGACGTTTTCGCCCGAAGCCTGCAACTGTGAATTAGGATAGCCGGCCAATAAGGAATCCCAATAAGGGGTTGAAGTACAGAAAATGACATCATCTTTTTGTTTATCACCGATTCCCCATCCGTCGCAGATAATCAAGATCGCTTTATTACTCATACAAGTAGATTTATATTATTTTGCCGCAAAAATACGGGATAAAAATGACTTTTCCGCACATGCCGGGAAAATTATATCTTCTTCTCTTTATAATACGTCCGGATATTCGCTATTCAACACCCCATGTCGCAGGCCGGCTGTCCAGGATCAATTCCAGTTTGCCTCCCCTGACGATGTCCGCATAGTCCAGATAGCATTTGGAATAAGCCGACCCGTTCAAAACGGCCGACCGGATATACAGGTTTTCCGGAGAATGATTGGTGGACACGATGGTGAAAGTTTTCCCGTCGGAAAGATGTATTTCTATCCTGTCAAACAAGGGAGAAGCCAGTTCAAAACGGGTTTCGCCGGGACATACCGGATGAATACCGCAGGCCGCCAGCACATACCAGGCCGACATCTGCCCGACATCCTCATTGCCTACCAGTCCATTCACGCCTTCCTTATACGCATTTTCACAGATAAAGCGCACCCATTTCTGGGTTTTCCACGGCTCGTTCAGGCGATTGTACAAAAACGGAATATGATGTACCGGTTCGTTGGCATGATTGTAATAATCGTTCCACAACAAATCCGGAGGCGTGCTTTCAAACAGATGATCCAGATCGGCCACTGCCGCTTCGCGTCCGCCGATCAATTCGGCCAGTCCGGTCACATCATGAGGAACAAACCAGCCCTGTTGATAGGGATTGGACTCCACGCATCCATAATCATGCTGAAGACGGCCCAGGGCAGGTATCGGCGCAAACGTGCCGTCGTGCAGCCGCGGACGAAACCAATGAAATTCTTCCTCATCCCAGATATTCCGGTACGACCGGGAACGTTTGAGATACTCCGCCCGCGCTTCTTCTTTGCCCAACATGCGCGCCAATTCGGACATGCACCATTCGTTATAGGCATATTCAAGCGTTTCCGAGATGCTCCCTGCCGTGTAACCCAGCGTGCCGTTGCCGAACCGTTCGGTCGTATACACAGCCTGTTGCCAGGCTTTTTCCACATCATAACCGCGAATCCCCTTGGCATAGGCATCCGCCAGAACGGAAATGGCCGGATTGCCCACCATACAGCCGCTGTAAGCATTCAGTAACTCCCATCGTTCCAGATAACCCTTTCCGCTTTCTTCGGCCAAAGTGACCAGCGAATTTATCATGTCATTCACCACGTCCGGATGAATAATCGTTTGCAAAGGCATCTGGCTTCTGAACACGTCCCAGCCGCTGAATATCGTGCGTTTGCGGAAGGAGCCGGTCGTATGGATTTTTCCGTCGCCGCCGGGATATTTCCCATCCACATCGGCCAACAGGCGGGGGTCGATCATCGTATGATACAAGGCCGTGTAAAAGACCGTCCGTTGTGCCTCCGTACCTCCCGAAACCGTGATTTTTCCAAGCGCCTCATCCCAAAGCGAACGGGTATGTGCGTATACTTCATCAAAATCCCAGCCGGAAATTTCGGCTTTCAGGTTCTTTGCCGCCCCTTCTTCGCTGACGAAGGAAATACCGGCCTTCAGCAGCACCTGTTCGCCGGCGTGGGTGTCAAATTCAGTGAAAAAGCCAACGTGTTTCCCTTCATATTCCTTGATGTCGCGGATGATTTCGGAACCGGCGACGATCTGCTGATAGGCGTCGCTTGTCACTTCTTCGCGACGACGCACCTGCCCGTCCGGAATATCGGCGCTCCACACGCCCACATGTTTCAACGGCTTTGAGAATTGCGCATAATAATATACGGTATACCGGGCATTTCCGTCGCCATTCCCCCAGCCGCCTTCGGCAGGCGTACATTCCATCCACCCCGAAACAGTATGCTCGTCGACCACTTTGACCGCTTGCCGGGCAGAAGCGCCTCCTACTCTGCGTGCCAGGTCGATCTGTATTCGCGACAAGTCGTTGGCCGGATAGGTGAAGCGGAGCATGCCGGCATGTGGCGTAACGGTGGCCTCCGCACGAATGGCATAATCCGTCAGATTCACCGCATAATATCCGGCTTTGGCCGTTTCGGTCGCCTTGTCGTAACGCGAACGGTAACCGGCCTCCGGATTGTCTGCACGGCCGGCTATCACTTTGAGTTCACCGGTGGTCGGCATGGTGAGGAAATTGCCCAGATCGCCATACCAGCCGATGCCGCTCATCTGGGTAAAGGCAAAGCCTTCGATCGTAGTATGCTCATAGCTGTATCCGGGGCCATTGTCTCCGCCGGTAATCGTATTGGGGCTTACCTGTACCATGCCGAACGGAGAAGCCGCGCCGGGGAAGGTCTTGCCCAAGCCGTGATGCGCACCGGCATCGCTGACGTTGGTGCTCGCCCCGATGAAGGGGTCGGCATAATCGGAAAGATGCTGTTTTTCCGGTGACAGGGTGCACGCAAACAGCCAAAGAACAGGAAGCGAAAGAATCATTTTTCTCATAAGAATCTAATTTGTTTGGGTTCCGGGGGCAAAAGTATGAAAAAGAATTGAGAATTGAGAATGGAGAATTGAGAATTAGGAATAGAATCCGTACCACCTCGTCATTGCGAGGTACGAAGCCGTCGCCAAAGAAAGTAAGAACCTGAGTTTTGGATAAGAAAAAGAGAGAAAAAAGAGGTAAGTATCAAATAATTTTCGTATCTTTGTATCTGAAAAACAATAAAATAGACAAAAGTTATGAGTTTACTTACCACCGACAAAATTACTACGATTTTTTGCATTGCAGACGATTTCTGCAAAGAATTTTCAAAAGAGTTGGCAAAAACGCCCATTTTGCCTGAGGACGGCAAAAAGCGCCGTAACCGCCCATGCGA
>JAITPV010000115.1 GCA_031289275.1 Tannerella sp. | reverse complement strand
AATTCTGCTCTTTTTTATTCAACCCTTACGGGTTGTAAGTGAGAGTACTATCTTCGCTACCCCCAATCGCTACGCTTCATTGGGGGTTATTCATATTGAACACTGCGTGTTCTGCCGACCACCGTCATTTTTACTTGTTTGAATTTTTTTATTGGGTCTCGCAGTGACGACAGCTGTATGGGACGGCGGAATCCCGTCCGGCCTCGTCATATTTGTTTTTACAGATAAAATTCCCGCGTCAATTCCCGGTAGGCGGCTGAGCGTTGATGGGGTGGATCTTCGAGGATCAGGCTGTCGGTTTCGCCGTCGGGAGACGACGGGGGGCGGCGGGAAAGCTCCACCAAGCATCGTTTGGGCGCGGCGCCGGCTACGGCATACACCAGGGTGCGGCGGATGCAGTGCAGCCCGTGCGCAAGCAGGCAACGCCGTAATTCATCCTGCTGTCGAACGGGCAAAATCAGCGCGATGCGTCCGGCAGGCGTGAGCAGCGTCAGGCTGTCGCCGATCAGCTCGTCGAGAGGCAGCCGGTCGTCGTGCCGCGCCAGCCTCCGTTTTTCGTCCGGACACTTCAACGAGCGCGTAAAATAAGGCGGATTAGAGACAATCAGGTCATAGCGTTGCGCCGTTGTGCGGGCAAAGTCACGGAAAGCGCCCTGATACATCCGGATGCGTTGAGCAAAGGGCGAGGCGGCGACATTGTCCGTCGCTTGCCCGCAGGCCTCCGGGTCAATCTCGACGCCGTCGACCTGCGCCGTGGCGTTGCGCTGGGCGAGCATCAGCGCGATCAGTCCCGTTCCGGCGCCCGCGTCGGCGATGGTACGGCAAGCCGCCACGTCGGCCCAGGCGCCCAGCAACACGCCGTCGGTGCCTACTTTCATGGCGCACCGGTCGTGCCGTACCGTGAATTGCTTGAATCGAAAACAGGAAGATGACAAATGAATAATGATTTATGATTTATGATTTATATGACCCAAAATTCGGTTTCGGGGGACAAAAGTATTCATTTTCCTGTAAAAACTCGTATATTTGCGCCCCCAATGGATATAATTTGAATATGACAAAAAGAAATAACGAAACCTTGTTCCTGGCACAGCATATGGAAGAATCGGATGAAGCTGTAGGAATTGTGATGCCGATTCTGATGGAATGTGACAAAGACGAAGACTTTTCGGAAGGAATGGAAATGCTCGGCGATGAACTCCCGATTCTTCCGTTGCGCAACATGGTGCTGTTTCCGGGCATAGCCGTGCCGGTGATGGTCGGACGCACCAAGTCGATGCGGCTGATACGCGAAGCTTCTCACAAAAAAACCCTGCTCGGCGTCACCTGCCAAAAAAATACGGAGGTGGAAGATCCCGACTTGAACGACTTGTATACGATCGGCGTCGTCGTGGAGGTCATGCGGATGTTAGAGATGCCGGATGGCTCGACGACTGCCATTCTGCAAGGCAAAAAACGCTTCCTGCTGCACGAACTCACGGAGACCGACCCGATACTGAAAGGACGTATTTCTTTGCTGGAAAATAAAATGCCCCGCAAGAACGACCGCGAATTTGAAGCGCTGGCCTCCACCATCCGGGATTTGATCGTAAAGATGCTGACCTCTTCCGGCGAACCGCCGCGGGATTTGATTTTCTCGCTCCGCAACAACCAAAACCTGCTATACCTGATCAATTTCTCCTGCTGCAACCTGTTGTCCCAGCCGCAGGAAAAACAGGAACTGTTGGCTATCGACGACCTCAAAGACCGCGCCTATCATTTGCTGTTCATCCTGAACCGCGAATATCAGTTGATCGAACTGAAAGCCTCCATCCAAATGAAGACGCACGAAGACATTAATAAACAACAGAAAGAATATTTCCTGCAACAACAAATCAAAGCCATTCAGGAAGAATTGGGCGGCAATATAAACGAGCTGGAAATACAGGAATTGCGCACAAAGGCGGCCAAAAAGAAATGGACGGACGCCGTACGGGAGGTTTTTGACAAGGAAGTCGGCAAACTGGAGCGCCTGCATCCCCAGTCGCCCGACTATTCGATGCAATCGCAGTATGTGCAAACGATTGTATCGCTGCCGTGGAACGAATACAGCAAGGACAATTTCAACCTGAAACGGGCGCAACGGATCCTGGATCGCGACCATTTCGGCATGGAGAAAGTGAAAGAACGGATACTGGAACATTTGGCCGTGCTGAAGCTGAAAAAAGACCTGCGTTCGCCGATCCTGTGCCTGTATGGCCCTCCCGGCGTGGGCAAGACCTCGCTGGGCAAATCCATCTCCGAAGCCCTGAACCGGAAGTACGTCCGCGTATCGCTGGGCGGACTGCACGACGAGGCGGAAATACGCGGTCACCGGCGGACGTATATCGGCGCCATGGCCGGACGTATCATCCAGAGCGTGCAAAAAGCCGGGACGTCCAATCCGGTCTTTATCCTGGACGAGATAGACAAGGTGGGGAACGATTTCAGAGGCGATCCGGCATCGGCCTTGCTCGAAGCCTTGGATCCGGAACAAAACAACGCCTTTCATGACAACTACCTTGACATTGATTTCGACCTGAGCAAAGTCATGTTTATTGCGACCGCCAACAGTCTGACCACGATCTCGCAACCGTTATTAGACCGGATGGAACTGATCGAAGTCACCGGATACCTTCTGGAGGAAAAGCTGGAAATAGCGCAGAAGCATCTTCTTCCGAAACAGATGGAGTTGCACGGCATCACGGGAACCCGGCTCAAACTCCAGCGCGCTACACTCTGCACGATCATCGGATCGTATACACGCGAAAGCGGCGTGCGGGAATTGGAGAAAAAGATCGCCAAAGTGATGCGCCGCTTAGCCCGTAAAATAGCTTCGGAAGAAGCGACGCCGGACGTGCTCCGTCCGAACCATTTGCAGGAATACCTCGGCAGAGAAGAATATACGCGCGAAAAATACGAGGGAAATCAATACGCCGGCGTAGTGACCGGGTTAGCCTGGACGGCGGTCGGCGGAGAGATTCTTTTCGTAGAGTCGAGCCTGAGCCGCGGAAAAGGTTCAAAGCTGACGATCACCGGCAACCTGGGCGAGGTGATGAAAGAATCGGCCATCCTGGCGTTGGAATATGTACATGCCCATGCGGAACAGTGGGGCATTGCGGAAGATTTGTTCGAGAGCCGGAATACCCATATCCATGTGCCGGAGGGCGCCATTCCCAAAGACGGCCCCAGCGCGGGCGTTACGATGGTGACGTCGCTGGTGTCGACCTTTACGCAACGGAAAGTGAAGAACCATCTGGCCATGACCGGCGAGATCACCTTGCGCGGGAGAGTGCTTCCCGTGGGCGGCATCAAAGAGAAAATCCTGGCGGCGAAACGCGCAGGCATCCACGAAATCATCCTTCCGGAAGAGAACCGGAAAGACCTCGACGACATCAAAGAAGTTTATCTGAAAGGGCTGACGTTCCACTGTGTGAGCGATATTGCGGAAGTCATCCGCCTGGCGTTGCTCGATGAGAAAGTAGAATGAACCCACAAGCCTTTCTGCCTTTTACGCTTCCCTTATAAATCTACGACATAGGCTTTCAGTTCCGGGTTTTGCATGGATTTCGGCACCGAACTCCGGATGATTTCCAGAATGATGTTCAGCATGGTTTTGCGGACATAGTCCTTGCTGACCACCAAACTGACTTCCCGGACGGCATTCAGGTTTTTGAAGACACGCAGGTTTTCCTGTTTGTCCTCGTTTAAACCCATCGCGTGCATTTCCGGGATAATCGTAAAGCCGGGATTGTAATCGACCACGTTGATAAGCGTGTCGATACTTCCCGATTCATACCTGACGGTGTGAGCGCTGCTGCCGGCCGAAGAGGTTCTTTTCAATTTGCACAGGCGTTCGATCTGGCCTCTCAAACAGTGTTCGTTTTCCAGCAACCAAACAGCGTTGATGTCTATTTTCTCCAGATCAATTTCTTTCTCTTTATAAGTATCGTCCAAGGGGGAGACATAGGCATAGAATTTTTCGTAATAAACCGGAAACTCGGCCAGTCCGGGATGATTAAGCGGCCCGGCCAGCACGCCGCCGTCCAACGTCCCATGCTGCAATTCGTTGATCAGATTGCCCGTCGTACTTTCTTTCAAGGTCAAATCAATTTCACTGTAACCGGTGTCATGTTTGTGAAGCAATACCGGGACAAGATAGGAAGCAATGGTCGGGATGATGCCCAGTTTGAAACTTCCTCTGACGATGTTTTGTTCGTTTTCAACCACTTCTTTTATCTGTTTGAAATGTTTCAGCGAAATACGGGCTTGTTCGATCACCTGTGTCCCGATGGGCGTAGGTTCTACCGGATGTTTCGAGCGGTCAAAGATTTTCACATCCAGTTCTTCCTCCAACTTCTGAATCATCATGCTTAATGTGGGTTGCGTCACACGGCAGACTTCCGCCGCTTTAGCAAAATGCCGGAAATTATCAACGGCAATTACATATTCCAATTGTTGTACATTCATCGTGAATATAGATTTTGTTTATGCAAAGATAAAAATTATCAGTTTGATTTATGTCAAAAATCCGATTAATTTTGCCGGAGAAAAATAAATACGATTATTCATTTTTAAAAAGTAAAGATTATGCAACCAATTATTAATTCGCAACTGCCTGAATTTAAAGTACAGGCTTATCAAAACGGAAATTTTAAAACCGTTAGTAGTAATGATGTCAAAGGAAAATGGGCGATTTTCTTTTTCTACCCGGCCGATTTCACCTTTGTTTGTCCGACCGAATTGGCGGACATGGCTGATAAATACGCCAAATTCAAGGAACTGGGCGTAGAAGTATATTCCGTAAGCACCGATACCCATTTTGTACACAAAGCCTGGCACGATGCTTCCGAAACCATTCGCAAAATCAACTATCCGATGTTGGCCGACCCGACCGGCGCCTTGAGCCGCGCTTTCGGCGTGTGGATCGAAGAAGACGGTATCGCTTATCGCGGCACATTCCTTGTCAATCCGGAAGGACAAATCAAAGTCACCGAAATTCATGACAATGGCATCGGGCGTAATGCCGACGAGTTACTCCGGAAAGTGGAAGCCGCCCAATTTGTGGCTGCTCATCCCAATGAGGTTTGTCCGGCTAAATGGAAAAAAGGCGATGCTACACTGAAGCCCAGTATCGATCTGGTTGGAAAGATCTAACCGGCCACGAATAGGAAGAGGCCATCCGGACAGGAGGAATACAAAACAGTTTTCCTCCTTTTTTGTTCTCCTCCGGTTCCATTTCATTCTTTACCTTCCTTCGCGTTTAGGTCACAAGTGGATTGAATTATTATTTAATTTCCTGTTTTTTTTCAAAAAGCAATTTACTCCGTGCAAATCAGGAAAATCGAGTTTCTCAGCAATCCCGGTTTATTCTCCGGTTTAGCGTGCACTCTATACATTATCACATATCACAGTATAATAATTCATTATGCCTATCCGGAAAAGATTTAACATTATCATGCTAAAGAATTAACATTTTTTTTTGGGGGGGGGTAAAAATTATGTATTATATTTGTACGATTTTTTTTGACAAATTGATGGGTTTTGAGTGAACTCAAATGCTCGTTTTTTTTTACGATGAACTATGACGTTTATTGTTGGTTGATAGCCGTATTTCGGTCACTCCAAATGGGAGTGACGTGCCTTTGGCATGTTTAAAGCGATTCTATTACACTAAAGCAAAATGAGTTTCGATTATATTTTCAACCGTTTTATTCGGATAAAATATTTTAATAGTTGGGTGATATTCCTGTCAGACTTATTTTTATCGGTCTGTTCTACAGGCATATCATTACTCTTTACAAATTATGTATTATCCATAGCGATTCCCGGTGAAACCGTATGGAACATCATGTTGCTATCAATGGGTAGCAGCATGATAAGTTTTTATTGTGTTCGAACTTATAAAGGAGTTATACGTCATTC
>JAITPV010000169.1 GCA_031289275.1 Tannerella sp. | reverse complement strand
GAGGAAAGACGGTACAACACCACTGCCTGAAAGGCAGGACTATCCGACATCTGAATTCCGGAGAAATTAAGCGTCCTGCCTTTCAGGCAGCTATACCCTTGTTACGATCACCGCAGGTCAACGACCTGCGGTGATGAAAATCAGTCCTTTCAGGACAAAGATTTATTTACTTGACCGAAGGGGATAAGCAGTTAATTGAAAATCATTGAATCTTTGAATAGTTATAGCAATCCGCGTTCGACAAGCAGGACGACCCGTTCGGTGAGGGCGTCTTTGCCTTTGGGGTCGTATTCGCTTTTCAGGCTGGCGCCCAACATGGCGGCAAACATGTTCCAGAATCCGGCGCGTAATCGCCCCAAATAGGCGGAAACCAGCATATAGCTGCTCTGGTTACATTCGCGATCGATCAGTTTAATCAGTAGTTTTCCTTGGGATAAGGTCAGTTTTTTCAGTTCCGGCTTGTATTCTTTAAAAAGTTCCTTTTCCATCCGTTTCAGATGGGCTTCGCGCGACCGGTCGTCCGGGAGCGTCTCGATGAACTCATACGTTTCAATCAGGGTCGTGTAGACTATTTTCGCGTAGGGCAACGTCTTTTTTACGTCGCGCACCAGCTTGTCATATTGCCGACGTTCCTTTTCGTTCTTAAACTTGAGTGCGGGAAAAACGTACACCTCCGGCAAATAGACTATCGCAATGGTATCGTTATCCGCCACATAGCCGGTCAGATAGCCTTCCGGAACCTGCAACTTGATGCCGGGTTTTGCCTGCGTCTGCGCGAATCCCTTTATGCAAATCACGAAGAAGATAACCCATAGATAAACCACTCGGCGTTGAGACATCATATTCAAAGATTCAAAGATCAGGCTTCTTTTTTATACGGCGTTTATTTCCTGACGATTTTCATCGACTTGATTTTGACGTTCTGCAAGGGGCGGTCGTTTTCGTCGGTAGGCACAAACTGGATTTTATCCACTATTTTCAGGCCGTGAATCACTTCGCCGAATACCGTATAAGCGCCGTCCAAATGCGGCACTCCGCCGTCAATCATATAGGCCTGGCGCTGCTCCGCCGTCAGTTTGATCTGTCGCTCCTGTTCCATCTTATCCAATTCCCGTTCGGTAAAATGCTTGCCGGTGACGATATAAAACTGAGTGGCCGAAGAGGCTTTTTCCGGATTCATGTCGTCTCCCGTACGTGCGGCGCAGAGTTGGCCGCGTTTGTGAAAATATTCCGGATAGACAATCTCGGCCGGAATGGTATATTCCAAATCTCCGTCGCCCAGTTTCCGGTCGGCCGGAGCATCTTTGGACGTCACGTCGCCGGCCTGTACCATGAACTGTTTGATCACCCGGTGGAATAGCAATCCGTCATATTGACGGACATTCACCAGCTTGATGAAATTGTCCCGATGCAAGGGCGTTTCGTTGTATAATTTCACTTTGATCTTTCCCATATCGGTGTCGATCAGTACAATCGTTTCTTTCTCCTGTGCCTTTCCGGCCAGACTGCAAACAAACAGAAAAACGATACATCCAATGGTGGATACGATTTTTTTCATCTCAGTAATGTTTGAATTTTTGAATCAAAATAATTGTTCCGGGTATTCTCCCGCATCAATCAACGCGCGGATTTTATTCACCACGCCTTGCCGGTCGGCGGCATACGTCACGCCAAACCATTTCGAGGTGGTATCCAATACTTTCACTTGAGCAACTCCTTTCGTGACCAACTCATTTACCATAAGCGGAATGAAATATTCGCTTTTCAGGTTGCCTTCGTTTGCCTGTAAAAACGTTTTGAAATAAGTTTCCGACCAGGCAAAATAGTCCGGCGTAAAGCCCCACATGTTCATGGAAACCGGCGCATTTTCATCCAGCACGACGGCTTCACCCTGCTCGTCCGTAAACCGAATCTTACCGTCGATTCGTTCGACCGCCGTCCGTTCGACGACGGAGGTTAAGAATCCTTCCCGGTTGGTTTCGCAGACGCCCCGCGCCACGGAGCCACTTTCACTCAGCGTATTTCCGACCCGGAATCCGACCATGCAATAGTCGTTTTTTTTGCCGGCAAGTCCGGATAAAGCCTCTCCGATCACGGCAAAACTGCGGCGCCCATAGAAATCGTCCGCATTAATCACGGCGAACGGCTCTTTTATCACATCTTTGCCCATCAACACGGCATGATTGGTGCCCCACGGCTTGGTGCGTTCCGCCGGACAGACATATCCGTCGGGCAGTTTGTCCAACGACTGGAAAACAACTTCTACCGGGATATGATTTTCGTATTTGCTCAAAATCTTTACTCGAAAATCCGCTTCAAAGTCTTTGCGAATGACAAAGACCACTTTGCCGAATCCGCTCCTGATTGCGTCGAAAATAGAATAATCCATGATGGTTTCACCCGAGGGGCCTAAGCCATCTAATTGTTTCAGTCCGCCATAACGACTTCCCATTCCTGCCGCAAGTACAAATAACGTAGGTTTCATCTGTATAAATCCGTTTTTAGTTACGGACGCAAAGATAGTTTTTTCATTTCAAAAACAAGTATTTCCGGCATGAATTATTTATCGTGTATCTCCCTGTTTTTACCGATGCTGCGGACGAAGCAGATCGTTAACCGTTTTCACGGGATGAAAAGTCTCGGTGGGCACTTCGACAAAGACCGTGTTCCAGTCGCTCATTGCGCCGTTCCACAGGCCGGGCAGTTCCAAGGCTTTCAACTCGCGGCCGTCTTTGCTTTTGCGAGAGATGAAGCCGGTGTTCTTGTCCACGAAGTCGGGCAGATGATATTTCTTCCCGTCCGGGCCTTTCAGGGCGCAGACCAGGTCTACCGGATTGAAATATGCGCTTTGCTCAAACAGGGCTTTTTGCGCCGGACAGGTCATGTCGATTTGCGAACTTTCCAGTATCTGCAACGATACCGTACCGTCCGGATTGACGACGAAGAACGGACCGCCGCCCGGTTCGCCGGCGTTTCGCACCATGCCGCAGACACGCAACGGACGCATCAGCTTCCGCTTGATATAAAGAATCAATTCGACATCTTCGAGCAGCTTCATTTCCGGATTTTTGATGCACAATTCATTTTGCAGGAAACGGATCATTTCTTCGATTTGGTTGTGCGTATACTCGCCGCTCTCGATCAGGTGAAGGTAGCCGAAGATTTTTTGCTGTATGTCGACCAGCATCCCGGCCAGCGCCTTCTTGCAGGAAATGACCGGCGCCTTGAGATGATCCGGCGCAACGTTGTCAATGTTCTTGATGAAAACCACGTCGGCGTCGATCCGGTTCAGATTGTCTATCAGTGCGCCATGCCCTCCGGGACGGAACAGCAACGCACCGTCGGCATCGCGAAACGGTTCGTTGTCCGGCGTCGCGGCAATCGTGTCCGTATGAGGTGACTGGACGCTCAGCGTGACCGTGTATTTCACGCCGTAGCGACGTTCGTAAAACGGCGCTTTCTCCTTTACCATCTGTTCAATCGAGGCGCGATATTCCGGCCGGACGGTGAAGTGGATGTGTATTTCCCCGCTTTTGTTGCAGGCATAAAGTGCACCCTCGACCAGGTGTTCTTCCATTGCCGTACGCGCTCCTTCGGGGCAGGTATGGAAAGGGATCAACCCCTTGGGCAAGGCGCCGTACCGGAGGCCGCTTTCTTCCAGCAGGCAGGCCGCGATAGCCTTGTAGCGGCCGGCGGCGATGAGGGCGGGAATGTCCAGGCCTTCGGTGGCGAGGCATTGCCGGTTCAGGGCGTCGTAGAAGGCATAGTGTGTGATCCGGTCGAAAAACTGCGTTTCCGTATCGGTGGCCGGTTCTTCACGAGGGGCGTCCAGGAAGGTATACAAATCCTTAAACATGCGGCTTGCGGCGCCGGATGCAGGAACGAATTTGAGGATCGTACGGTTGGTCGCCAGATAGGCATCCCAAATTTTCATGCAGACTTCGCGTTCTTCGTCCGAAAGGTTCTTGATGCCTTTCCGTACGGTGGCGATGGCGACGGCTTTCGGATAGGGAAAGCCGTTGGCAAAACAGGCCAGTTGTTCTTCCAACTGTGTTTCGGGAATCTCTTTTTCCGACAATAGATGCCGGTCTTTCATCGTTAGTATCATATGCTGTTTCATTTCGATCAGGCAAATATATGAAATTACCGGACAAAAGAGATGGTTATTTCAAATAAAAAAGATATTTTTACCACCGAAACGTAGCACTATAATATATATAGGTAAGAATTATGAATGAAATACCCTTTTTTACAGCAGAAGAGAAGCGAGATTTTTTTTCCGCCTATCGTCGTCTCTTGTCCGGCTTGTCGTCGTGCCTGCAAAAAGACGACCTTCACAAGATAAAGGACTTGATGAAGCGAATCGTCGTGCAGGATTGTTACGGTCGCGATCCGAACGGGATCAACGGCTTGCTGAGGAACGTGTACACGGCCTTGATTGCGACGTCGGAGATCGGCCTGAAAAGGACGGCCGTTATTGCATTGATCCTTTATCGCCCGGTGCTGAAGAAACACATCGCGATCGGGGAAGTGGAAGAGATGTTTGACGAAGACGTATCGCTAATTATCAGTCGCCTGTTGAAGACGTCCGACCTGTACGCCCGCAATACGGCGGTCAATTCCGAGAATTTCCACCGTCTGCTCTTCTCCTTTGCCGAAGACGTGCGGGTGATCCTGATCATGATTGCAGACCGGCTCTGCATCATGCGGCTGGGGAAGCAGCTCAGGGAGGAAAACCGCATCCGGCTGGCCACGGAGGTGTCTTATCTCTACGCGCCGCTGGCGCACAGGCTGGGGTTGTACAAGATCAAAAGCGAACTGGAAGACCTGTCGCTCAAATATATCGACCCCCAGCAGTATGATTGCATCAAAACCAAGTTGAACGAGACCAAACGCTCGCGCGACACCTATATCGCCGAATTTATCGAACCCGTCAAGCGCCGTCTCGAAACCGCCGGACTGAAGTTTGAAATCAAAGGGCGCACCAAGTCCATTCATTCCATCAACAACAAACTGAAGAAGCAACAGATTGAATTTGAAAGCATCTACGATCTGTTTGCCATCCGCATCACGCTTGATTCTCTGCCGGAAAAGGAGCGTTCGGAATGCTGGCACGTGTTTTCGATCATCACCGACATGTTCCAACCCAATCCTAACAGGATGAAAGACTGGGTTTCAGTGCCCAAAAGCAACGGCTACGAGAGTTTGCACATCACGGTGCTCGGCCCCCGCAACCGCTGGGTGGAAGTACAGATACGCTCCCATCGCATGGACGAAATTGCCGAACGCGGCCTGGCTGCGCATTGGAAATACAAGGGCGTAAAGGAAGAACGCGGCCTGGACGAGTTCATGAGCGACGTACGCGCCATGCTCGAAACACCCGGTATGACACCGATGGATACCATGCATGCTTTCCGCATGGATCTGTACAAGGATGAAATTTATGTATTTACCCCTACCGGCGAACTGATCAAGCTCGGCAAGGGCGCCACGGTGCTCGACTTTGCCTTTGCCATCCACTCCAAGCTCGGCAGCCGCTGCGTCTCCGGCCGTGTGAACGGCAAAAACGTCCCCATCCGACATACCCTCAGCAGCGGCGACTCCGTCGAGATCATTACCTCGCCCACCCAGCGACCCAAGCAAGACTGGCTATCGTTCGTCGCGACTACCAAGGCGCGCGCCAAGATCAAACAAGCGCTCCGCGAAGAAGCCGCCAAGACGGCCGAGTATGCCAAGGAACTCCTGCAACGCCGCTTCAAGAACCGCAAGATCGACGTCGACGAAGCCATCCTCATGCGCTACATCAAGAAAAAAGGCTTCAAGACAGTCACCGATTTCTATCTCGACATTGCCGAAGAACGCCTTGATGTATACAATATCATAGAAGATTATCTCGAAATGGAACGGCGCGAAAAGGAAATCTCCGAACACGCAGAAACCCGTAGCGCCGAGCAATTCGTCGCCCCGACGCCGGTTGACGACGCAGCCTCAAACCGTGACGTCCTCGTAATCGACCACGACCTGACCGGCATCGAATACAAGCTCGCCAAATGCTGCAACCCCATCTATGGCGATCCTGTCTTCGGTTTCGTTTCGACGCAAGGCATCAAAATCCACCGGCGCAACTGCCCCAATGCCACGGAAATGTTCAGCCGTTTCGGATACCGCATCGTACAAGCCAAATGGAGCGGCAAAGCCGACGCCGGATACAGTGTCACCCTGCGTGTCATCGGACACGACGATATCGGCATCGTCACTAACATCACTTCCGTCATCACCAAAGAAAACGGTATGACGTTTCGATCCATTCACGTAGACTCCGTCGACGGACTTTTTCAAGGAGACATCACCGTCCTGCTCGGCAACACTGCCGCCCTGGAACAAATCATTAAGAAGATACGTCTTGTCAAAGGCGTCAAGCAAGTCAGCCGGTTATACTGAAAGAATCATTGCATTTTTGTTGTACCGAACAGTGTTGCCCGGGTGGCGCTTTCGATTTTCACCCGTACATATTGACCGATCCGGTAATCCTGTTTATCAAATATCACCACTTTATTTTGTTCGGTACGACCAAACAGTTGCTCGCGTGAACGCTTGGAAAAGCCTTCTATCAACACCTCAAATTCCCGCCCCGTATCACGGCGGTTACTGGCCTCCGAGAGTTGCCCCTGCAACCGGATCAATCCCTGTAGACGGCTGATCTTTACTTTCTCCGGCACATCGTCCGGCAAATGCTTGGCCGCGTAGGTGCCCGGCCGTTCGGAATATTTAAACAGGAATGCGGAATCGTAGCCTACTTCGCGCATCAACGACAACGTCGCTTCATAATCGGCTTCCGTTTCGGAATGATAACCGCAGAAGAGGTCGGTCGAAATACCACAGTCCGGCAGTATCCGGCGGATGGCCGCAATACGCTCCAGATACCACTCGCGCGTGTATTTCCGGTTCATCACCTGCAATATGCGTGAACTTCCCGACTGTGCGGGCAGATGGATATGTTTACAGATATTTCGGTAAGCCGCCATGACATGCAACGTCTCGTCGCTCATGTCTTTCGGGTGTGAGGTCGTGAAACGTATCCGCATTCCGGGCGCCTCTTCCGCTACGCGCGCCAGTAATTGCGGAAAGCCGGTGAATTGCCCGCCGGCTTCGTGGAGGTACGAATTGACGTTCTGTCCCAGCAGGGTGACTTCGCGATAGCCTTGCGCCTGCATGTCGCGCACTTCGTTCAGGATGCTGTCGATGTCCCGGCTCCGTTCGCGTCCGCGTGTATAAGGCACAATGCAATACGTGCAGAAATTGTTGCACCCGCGCATGATGGAGATAAACCCGGATATGTGCAGGCCGCCCAACTTCAACGGAATCACATCCCGGTACGTTTCCTGAGTGGACAATGTTACATGAATGGCTTTTTCGCCGCGTTCCACGGCGCCGACCAGATTCGGCAAGTCCATATAGGAATCCGGCCCCGCAACCAAATCCACCCCATGCTCGCGGATCAATTCTTCTTTTACACGTTCGGCCATGCAGCCCAGCACGCCAATGATCAGCGACTTGTTTTTCTTGCGAAACGAACGGAAGTATTGCAGGCGGCCGATGACCCGTTGCTCGGCATTATCGCGCACCGAACATGTATTGACGAAAATAGCATCCGCCTCTTCCACATTTTCCGTTATGCAATAGCCGTCCGTTTGCATCACCGAGGCAACCACTTCGCTGTCGGCCACATTCATTTGACAACCATAGGTTTCGATATATAATTTACGTAACGGAGATTCCGTTGTTTGAAAATCTTCCATATCTTTTTCTCCGAAAATGATTCTGTTTCAAAATAAACACTTACTTTTGGGATGCAAAAGTAATAATTAAAAGTGATGGACAAAGAAATCGGAGGTTGGTTATATTATATTGTGATCCTGGCTGTGGCCGGAATCAGCTGGATAAACAGCATGAACAAGAAAAAGCGGCAGCAAGCGCAAACGCCGTCGTCGTCGTTACCGGAAATAGAGGAGATGTTGTCTCCGCCGCCGCCCCCGGTTCGGCAACCCCAGAAGAGGAAAACGCCTCCTCCTGCGCCTAAACATTCCCGGCAGCGTGCCTCCGACTTTTTGTTCTTGACGGATAAGGAAGGGGAACGCTCCATTCGGACATCCTTCTTTTCGGAAGAAGAAGAGGGTGGGATTTCGTTGTCCGAAACACTGGAACTGACCGATCCGGAGACCTTCCGGAAAGCGATTGTGTATGCGGAGATCATGAACCGGAAATATTAAAACAATGTTCCGGCCACCTGAAAACAGGTGTAGTTCAAATGATTTATTCGTTGTTTACTATTTCGTAGTCCACGTATTCGCCTTCATTTTCGGGAATAACTTTTTTGCGGGACGTTTGTTTGCCGGAGGATGTTTGCCGTCCGGTTCGCTGTTGTTGGCCATGCGCGGTGGAATGTGTACGGTTCTTGTTGCTTCGCGGGTCGCCAAAGAAGAAAGACTTGACGGAACGTATTACGGAAAACCCTAACAGGGATACCAGTATAAACGCAAAAAAGCATAGGATCATGAAAAACTTAAACATAGCAAACTGATTTGAACACGACAAAGATACACATTCTTACTTAGTATATTTGTTAAAAATAGACAAGAGAACATACAGCATGATGGAAAGCGTAATGCCCGCAACGCCGCAAGATGCCACCAATACAAGCGCTGCGAAAAGAAACGAATAACGCAGTTCATTCCCTTTCCAGCCCGGTGATTTGATTTTCAGGGAAAACATGGGCACATTCGCGACAAGCAACAGGGACGAGGCCGTCGCCAGCAACGCCGCCGCCACCAATATGCAGACCGGCGGCAGGCCATACAGCAGACCGGCCGTCGGCGCCGACGGATGGAGGAGGCAGAGCAGCGAAGCCCAGAAAATGGCGTGTGCCGGCACAGGCAGGCCGATGAACGACGTGCTTTGGCGCGTATCGTTATTGAACCGCGCCAGACGCAAGGCGGACAAAATGGGAATAACCCATGCCGCCAGCAAGAATACCTTTCCGCAGGCCGGATGGCTCCAATCCACGGTTTTCTGCACACAGTCGATAAAGTTGAACAGAAGCAGCCCCGGAGCCACGCCGAAACTGACCATATCCGCCAGCGAATCCAAGTCTTTCCCTATCGGCGAACAGACATTCAACAGGCGGGCAGCCAGTCCGTCCACGAAATCAAACGCGGCGGCGGCAAAAATAGCCGTCATCGCCTCCGCATAACGACCGCTCAACGCCAGTATGCAGGCATAACAACCGCACGCGAGATTGGCGCAGGTCAAAGAGTTTGGTATATGTTTCCGCACGTTCACGAAGGTAAGGAATAGTCGTAATTAATTTTATGCAAGCGGGCGATAGGCGTCTGGTTGCCGGTTACTTTCTGATCCATCTCGACCAGTATTTCCGTTCCCGCAGGCAAAAACATATCCACCCGCGAGCCGAATTTAATAAAGCCCATTTGCTCGTCCACATGGCAGGGTTCGTTGGTTTTCGCATAGGTCACAATCCGGCGCGCCATCGCCCCGGCAATCTGGCGCGTCAATACCTCCACGTTGTGATGCGTGGTGATCACGATGGTCGAGCGTTCGTTCTCCGTGCTGCTTTTCGGCAGATACGCCGCGCGGAATCGACCTTTCCGGTGTAACACCTGCTTGACCGTCCCGTTGACCGGAAACCAATTAGCGTGCACGTTGAAGATCGACATGAAAATGGAGACCTGCAAGCGCTTCTCGTGGAAATATTCATTTTCCATTACCTCTTCAATAACCACAATCGTCCCGTCTGCAGGCGCAATCACCAAGCCTTCCGAATCGTACGGAAAACGGCGTGTAGGACTTCTGAAAAAGTTCAGCGTCAGCAGGAATACGATGGTAGACAACGACAGGGTAATATAGAACGAAAGCCCTTTGCCGATCGTATAATACAGAGGTAAATTGACGATAAACAAAAGGGTAAACAACGACAGTAATAATCCGGTTCCTTCTCTATGTACTTTCATGATGTTTATAAATATGGGGCAAAAGTATTCTTTTTAATCGAAAATAAAAAATAAGCGCATGGTAAAAGATCCTTTTTTGTCCCGGCAAGGGTGAATTGTTTTATGGAAATCATTGAATCTTTACCTCCTCCCGGGTAGCTTCAAGTTCTTTCAGAATCCGGTTCACGTCTTCTTCCGTCGAACCCAGTTTCGACTTGCAGCGTTTAATTAACTGTGCGGCTCTCTTGACTTTTTCCGCAAGTTCATCGATCGAAAT
>JAITPV010000049.1 GCA_031289275.1 Tannerella sp. | reverse complement strand
TCTTCGCTACCCCCAATCGCTACGCTTCATTGGGGGTTATTCATATTGAACACTTCGTGTTCTGCCGACAATCGTCATTTTTACTTGTTTGAATTTTTTTATAGTACCTCGCAGTGACGACAGTTATAATGAGAAAAGGCCTCAAACCCCGGTTCGGGCGTCAGGCAGGCACAAAAACCTCAGTAGCCGGATGTGATCCCACACTCCCAACCTCATTCCTTCATTTCATCACTCTTAATTCTTAATTCTTAATTCTCAATTTCTTTCTCGTCTGTTTGGAAGCTGCCCATGATACCCAGTCCGCCCGTGATGTTCGTGTAGATGGCGGAGGGTTCGGTAAAGACGTCGCCACCGTAGTGCGTGCGGGTCTTCAGATACTGATAGGCGGACGGGGATAGCGTCACCAGACGGAAAATGTAGCGGCTGTACGTGATCCGTCCGAAAGAAATCAACTCTCCGGTTTCGCTGTCCCACATGTATTCGCCGCTGTCTTCGCCGGAATATCTCGGACGGAAATGGATGTTCAGCGTATACTCTCGGCCGTCGAACAGGTCGTCGGTAAAGATGCCGTACCTGTTTTCGCCTTCCGTATCCAACGCTCCGCCGGTAGCGTCGCGGAAGCCTTCGTTCAGGGCTGCATCCTGACCGTAGTTGAAGACGACGGCGCCGGTTCGGGCGACGCTGTCGTAGCTGTACTGATGCGTCACCACAAGGCGGTAGTAATCCCGCTCGCCGGCGTGCAGGTCGGAGAACCGGATCAGGAAACGCATGGCGTCGGACGCATACTGTTCCTTGAAGCGGGTCGTGTCGATGGACAGGATGACGGCCTTTCCCGGCACCACCGTCTCGGCCGAGGCTTCGGGATAGCCGTCTTTGCGGACGGTGATCCGGATGCGGTCGCCTTCGCGGGCGACGGAGCGGGAAAGGTATGTCTGTCCGACGTGGGAATAACCGCTGTTTTGACCGGGCAGGGAGTCGACGGGCTGCATGGGCGGCTGGAGCGCGTCATTGACATGGAGCGACACATCGGCGTCCGTCAGGGCACGGGGGCCGTCTTCGGAGAGGTTCCAACTGCGCGATACGTATGCGGAGATAAGCGAGTCGGCCTCCACAAAGCAGTTGATTACGATTTTGGCATCGGGCAACTGTCCGTCGAAGTTGACTTCCCTTTCACACGAGGCCAGCAAGAGGGCGGTTGCGCTTAACGCAGTGCAAATACGGTACGGAAATGATTTTGTCTTCATATGCTCCGGAAATTAAAATTTATAGGTATACGAAAAGGACGGAATGAGGGGGAAAATACTGTATTCGAGCATGACCGGTTTCTTGACGGCCGGCTCCCTTCCCTCGCCGGCGGGAGTTTCCGTGTTGCCCGGGTAAGCAATCATCGGGTTCAGGCGGCAATAAGCGTTGTAGACGCTCAGGTTCCAGATACCCATACGTCCGCTCTTCTTCGGACGGTAGAAGTTGAAGCCGATGTCTAACCGGTGATAGTCGCTCATCCGGTAGTTGTTTCGCGAATTGAAGTGCGGCGTTTCGGCGCTGTCCGACCAATAACTGTTGTCTCCGGTTATGTCGCCGGGCAGGGGCGCCGTTTCGTAATGTTCGAGGGCAACGGTCATCCGGTTGCCGCTGTAATACGTCCAACTGCCGTTGAGGTCGATCTTGGGCGTCAGCTTGTAGCAGGCCACAAGATTCACCTTGTGCCGGTTGTCGTACTTCGCCCAGAACTTCCGCCCGCCGTTGATTTCGCCGCCGGGAAATTGACGGTCTGCCCACGACAGGCCGTAACCGATCCATCCCGTGAGCCGGCCGGACGGCTTCTGCGCCAGCAGTTCCACGCCGTAAGCAGCGCCTTTCCCCATCGCCACCCGTTGCTGCCAGCCGGTGGAGGAGGAAAACATCGACACGCCGTCGCGGTATTCGATCACGTTGTCCATCTGCTTGTAGTAGGCCTCGGCCGAGAAGTCGTACGTCTTGTGCAGGTTGTAGAAGACACCGGCCGAAAACTGGTTGGCTCGCATCGGACGGATGTTCTTCGTGACGGGCACCCACAGGTCGGTCGGCAGACTGATGGCGGCCGAAGACAGCAAATGTACGTATTGATACATCATAGCATACGCGGCCTTGACCGACAGGTTTTCGTCGACCAACCAGCGGAGCGAGGCGCGGGGCTGGAGGCCGGCGTAGGTCTTCCGCTCTACATGAAACAGGGAAAAGTGCAGGCCGGCGTTGGCCTTCAGCCGGGCGGAGAGGGTGATGTCGTCTTCGGCGTATATATAATCGCCAAATCAAAAAGTACAGAAATTCAAATCAAAAAGTACAGAAACGACGGGTGTTATCACCGCCGTTTCTTTTCAATCACGCCACAACCGCATCGGCGACCGCGACCTCATAATTCATCGTCAATACTTCGGTTTTAGTTCCACCTCCTGCTGATCTTGGCAGAACAAATTCCATCATCCGCCAACCATTTCGACCGGCATAGTCCTTTAGTACATCCGACGGATACGAACTAAGCATAAACTTCCCCTTCAGTCGGCCAAGCACATCCAACAGTGCGATAAAGTCCTCTTGCGTATAACCGCCATAATGCCCCATATCGGCCTGAAAGTATGGCGGATCAACGTAATGAAAGGTATTTTCGTGGTCGGAATTCCTGATCACGTTTAATGCGTCCCGGCAAAAGATGGACGTGTGTTCCAGGCGTCTGGAAAACACATCTGTAAATGCTCCCTTTAGTTGATTATTTTGGTCGCCGTAACTTCGCTCCTTGGAACATTTCCACGTGCTTGTAAGGATCGAATAAAATGATTGATGAGACAGTACCCACAACGCCCAGGCACGTTTTACTTCGCTAAATCCGGACGGGTTCTTGTAGATTGCCTTAGCCTCCTGCTGCTGAAATTCACTGTGCAAAGTCAGGTCGATTTCCCGTTTAAGCGCAGGAAAATCAGCTTTCAACACACGGTAAAAATTAACCACCTCCGCATTGTGATCGTTTATAAACTCGACCTTTGCGGGCGTCTTTGCCCAGAATACGGCTCCGCCCCCGAAGAATGCTTCGCTGTAGATTTTACGCTCAGGTATCAGAGGCAAAATGATACCGAGCATTCGCTGTTTGCCCCCATAGTACGTGATAGGGGTCTTTAATTCAATTTTCTTTGTCATAAAAAGATCGTTTAAATAGTTATAAAATAATTCGTATCTTTGTGGCCTCTCATCACGTATCAAAAAAAACGCCAAACCTTGACTAAAGGCATTTAGCCCCTGGTCATGCGGTTTGGCGCATCTTTGTGTTAGTACGTGGTGAGAGACTACTAACTGATCAGGGGCTTTTACCCCCCCCCATACTTTACTTCAGATAATACAAATAAACTGCTATATAAGTACTTAAAAACGCAGCCATTTCAAGAAAAAAGGTAATACTGTTTTTTGCATATCGTATCTCTCCCTCGAATCTGACTACCCCCTTCGTGCGATACCCTATAATGCCAAATATGGAGGCTAATACAATCGAAATCGCCCAGTACGGTGTAAATAATGCGATCCATAATTGACTTGTTGATGCACATAATATGGCCGCAAACACATGGACTTTCCTTACCGAATCTTCCTTAAACATCCCTGCGGTTCCAACCAGCACCAGTGCGGAACACGAAAAAAATGGGAGCAACTGCAATGTTTCTTCCGAGACATTCAGCCAAAATATCATTAACGGTATGGCCGTCAGACACGACCATGACCAAAACAACAACCTCCCCCGTTTCGGAAACAAATAACAACTTTCGCTGATAGATTCCGGAACGCCAAACCTGTGTGCCACAACAGCGATATATATCAAAAGCGTGAACAGTGAAATAAAAAATAAAGCAATCATAATCTTTTACTTAATTAAAGCGTTAGTACATCAGGATACCCGGCTGTGTGGTCGTAAGCGTCCACAACAGAAATGTCGGCCAGTTGCAATACCGTCGCCTTGTGCTTTCCGGTCACGATCGCCGCTTTATCCGCATACCGCTGAATCAGTGCAAGCAATCCCTTTGCCTGCGCCACCTGCATGGTAATGAACTGTCCGGCAAGCGGAATCTCAATCTCCGATTCACCCAGCAGTTCTGCCGCCTGAATCGACGTATTGTATGTCGCCCGTTCCTGCGCATTAATCCAGCACGGTTGCCCGGCAAATGAAAAACTGTTCACCGCATCGCTGTTATCGTATATATCAATCTTAATCAACTTCTCACGCTTCGCATCCTCCGCCGTGCGTTCAGGCTTCTGTTCCGGTTCCGGCATAGGCGTCAACTGCATTTCAAACACTTCCTGAACAGATGCCTCCGGATTAGCCACTTTGAATGCAAGTTGCGCTTCGGTCAACAGTACCCACCCGCCGGCCTTGTAAGCGTCCCAGCTCTTTCCGATAAAATTGCTTTTATTGTCAAGTTTAAAATCAAACTCGACATAGATACTTTTCGTATCCTTCTGAATATAAATAAATTTCTCTTCCATATTATGCGTATTTAAAATAATGTAAAATAATGATGCCCGAACCCCCGGCACAACCAACTCCGGCTCCACTTCTGCAGCTTCCACCATCTCCGGTGTTTTGTGGCGCATCCCCATCATCAGTTTGTCCTCTGCCATTGGCCGATGCACCCATTTTAAAACTCCACGCGCCCCCGCCGCAGGCGTACAGGACATTGTTGAACGGGCAGCGAGTTGAGGTTCCCTGACCTATTCCTCCCTGACCAATCTGACCTGCCGTAGCGGTGCCTCCGTTAGAGCCGTTAGAGCCTCCGGCGCCAGCATATCCCGCGTTGGATGCCTGAGCGCCTCCTCCACCGCCGCTACCCCCATTAAGCCCATCTCTTGCATTCCCAGTACTTAAAGTGGTCGTTCCTCCGCTCGCCGACACGAGCACTGAGCCGCCGCGCAACAGAGAGGTAGCCCCTCCGGCGTTAGGTGCCGCCGATGTGCTTGCCCCTCCGGAGCCAATTATTATATTTAGATTCTCGCCGGATGAAACGGGAATATTATAGGCGGAGGTGGTATAACCGCCACCGCCACCACCGCTGTATCCATAAGCGGTGCCCGAACTTCCCCCGCCAACGACGAAAACATCAATAGTGATAACCTCGGACGGGACAGTCCAATAACCGGATTGAAGTATTTCTTCAACTATTTCGGTTAATACTTTATTTCTATTGCCCATTCTTCGCATCATCATCATTCCCATCTTATTCTGCCTCCAATACTTTAATGATATACTTACCCTCGTTTGCATTATATACGATATTTATCTCAATACGCCCACTCGCCGGCAGCGTTTTGCTTGCGCCTGACATGCTGATATAACTGCCCGTTGTCGGCAGTGTAATCGTATATGCGGTGGCAGCTGTATTTTTGACAAATATCTGTATCGGCTGTCCCGGAAGAGGCGTACCCGTAACGGATAGCGATTGATTGCTGCCGATATTGGCATATACAATCTGTCCGCTTACGGGCACATTGGTTAAAGTTGTTACTGTGACAGATGCGCGTTGGAAGGTTAGCAACGCCTTATCTTCGTTTGTCAGGTTGTTCGCAGACAGCCCCATCCCATCAACAGCCGAAACCTTATTATTCCATGCCGTTCGCTCCTGGCCGGTGATGTGTATCGTGGTATTGTCCGTATGACCGCCTAATGCCGTATTGATATTGTTTACAAGCGTTTTCAGCGCATCCCAGCCATAGACCGACCCTTTGCCGTCCGCTTCTGCGTAAATCTTTCCGTCCTCTGCCGCCCCGATCAGGATGCCGGCAATGAGGTTGGAAAATAGCGACACGGTGTCGCTTTCCGGGCCGTGCCAGGTCGAATCCGTTTCAAACCACGTATATACAACGTTCTTTTGTACATCCACCAAGCGCGTGGAATCAGGCGGCGCCTCCGTCGATTCCGATGCGGTATGATACAATATGGTAAGGTCATCCTGCGAAGGCGTATCCGGTATCGTCACCGCATACCGGCTGCTTTTCCCCTCTAAGGCGCCCACACGTGACAGCAACGCCGCCAGAGACGCCACATC
>JAITPV010000121.1 GCA_031289275.1 Tannerella sp. | reverse complement strand
TCCCGGCCGTAATCAGAATCAAGGCCAGATCGCCGATAAAATCAGGTAAATGTTGCATATGCGATATGGTTTATATATTTAGTCCCCCAAAGATAAGAATAATTTTGCAATGATCAGTTATTTTTTGTACGTTTGCAACTTGTCCGGCTTATTATATAATGTATAACTAATAACCCAACTAATGGATAAATATGAATTATGTTGTGTAGGTCACATTACACTGGATAAGGTCGTCACCCCGAAAAGCGTTGTGCACATGCCGGGAGGCACCTCTTTCTATGTTTCTCATGCCATTCGTCACCTGCACGAGAACAGCTATTCGCTTGTTACCGCCATCGCGGCCTCCGAAAGAGCGGTAGTCGATGATTTACAGGAGAAAGGCGTACATGTGACCATGTTGCCAAGCGCTTCTTCCGTATACTTTGAAAACATTTACGGCGAGAACCGGAACTATCGTACCCAACGGGTGTTAGCCAAGGCCGACCCGTTCACGGTCGAACAGCTAAGCCATGTAGAAGCCCGGATCTTTCACCTGGGCGCCCTGCTGTCCGACGATTTTTCGCCGGAGGTTGTGAAATATCTGGCAAGCAAGAGCCTTGTCTCCATAGATTCACAGGGCTACTTGCGCGAAGTGCATGATACACACGTTCATGCCACCAACTGGAAAGCGAAAACGGAACTCTTGCCTTATGTACATTTCCTGAAAGCGAACGAGCATGAGATGGAGGTATTGACGGGCTACGCGGATGTGCCTTCTGCCGCCAAACAGCTCGGCGCGTGGGGCGTAAAGGAGGTGCTGATCACGCTTGGCAGCATGGGGTCGGTATTGTACGACGGCGTTTCGTTTTACCGTATTCCGGCCTGGCAACCACGGCAAATAGTAGATGCCACGGGCTGTGGCGATACGTATATGGCGGGTTATCTGTACCAACGCGCCAAAGGCGCCGACATGGAAACCGCCGGTCGCTTTGCCGCGGCATTGTCTACGCTGAAGATCGAACGTTCCGGGCCGGCACAGGCGACAAACGAAGATGTGGCTTGTTGTATGCGGACTTGCGAGCAGCGGCTGCCGGAACTGTAACCGGGAAAGGGAAACGGTTCAGGACTGAAGGGTTTCCCATTCCAGCGTCAGTTCCGTCCACAGATCCATCGTGGCGGATAATTCACGTTTCAGGGTATCATGTTCACCGTATAAAGCCGCATCCGCAGCGCCTTCGGGCGTAGACAGACGCGCTTCCACAGTTGTGACGGATTGCTCCAGCCGGGCGATCTTTTGTTCGGCGGCTGAGACGGCTCTTTCCAACCGTTTGAGCGTACGGCTTTGTTCTTTCCGCTCCTCATATGTAAGCCTGACAGCCGGCGCCGGGGCTGCGTTCTGCGGCATATCCCGCGCCGGCTCCTCCGCCGGGGTATACTCCAATTCTCGCAGGCTCTCCATCTTCTTATGCTCCAGAAAGGCATAGATACCACCCAAATGTTCCTTTACCCGTTGGTGTCCGAACTCGTAGACCTTATCTACCAGCCCGTCCAGGAACTCACGGTCATGAGAGACGACAATCAAGGTGCCGTTAAAGTCACGCAGTGCGTTCTTCAGCACATCCTTGGACTGCATATCCAGATGGTTCGTCGGTTCGTCCAGGATCAGGAGGTTCACCGGCTCCAGCAACAGCCGTATCATGGCTAACCGGCTCCGCTCGCCGCCGGAGAGGACGTTCACTTTCTTGTCCGAAGCCTCACCCCCGAACATAAAGGCGCCCAGGATGTCTCTGATTCGGGTGCGTATGTCGCCCTTCGCCACATCGTCGATCGTCTCGAACACTGTCTTGGCGCCATCCAGCAGCTGCGCCTGATTCTGTGCAAAGTAGCCGGTTTGTACCTGGTAGCCCAGCATCAGTTTCCCCTCATAATCAATCTCGCCCATCAGGCATTTGACTAAAGTAGACTTCCCTTCGCCGTTTTTCCCGACAAAGGCCACCTTATCCCCGCGATGAATAGTTAATGTAACATCGGAAAAGACTACATGTTCGCCGTATCGCTTGGTCAGATTCTCCGTAATAATCGGGTATGCGCCCGAATGGGGCGCCGGTGGAAACTTCAACCGCAGCATGGCCGTGTCTACTTCGTCCACCTCTATCCGTTCAATTTTGCCTAACTGTTTGATGCGCGACTGCACCTGAACGGACTTTGTCGCCTTATAGCGGAATCGCTCAATAAAGGCCTCCGTATCGGCAATTTTCTTCTGTTGGTTTTCATAAGCGCGGAGTTGCTGTTCACGGCGTTCGCGGCGCAGCGTTACGTATTCGGTGTATTTAACCTTATAATCATAGATTTTACCCAGTTCTATTTCAATCGTGCGCTGAGTAGTATTATTGATAAAGGCACGGTCATGCGACACCAGCATCACCGCATTAGCGCGTGTCGCAATGAACGTTTCGAGCCATTGGATGGATTCGATATCCAAATGATTGGTCGGCTCGTCCAGCAATAACACATCCGGCCGTTGAAGCAGCAGTTTGGCCAGTTCGATCCGCATCCGCCATCCGCCGCTAAACTCGGACGTAGGTCGCTCAAAGTCTTCGCGCGTAAACCCCAGTCCGGTCAGCGTGCGTTCCAGTTCGGCCTGATAATTCGTACCGCCCATCATCTGATACTGTTCGGACAGCAGGGTAGTCCGGTCGATCAGTTTCCGGAAGGTATCCGAATCATAGTCTGTACGTTCCGCCAGCGTTTCATTTAGCCGACGCATCTCCTCTTCCATCCGGTGTATGTGTTCAAATGCGCGTTCGGCCTCGGCGCGAACGCTACGCGACCCCGGCAGCTCCATCTGCTGCGGCAAGTAGCCGATTGTAGTCTCTTTCGGCACACTGACGATGCCGCCGGTAGGGGTTTGCATACCGGCCAGAATCTTTAACAAAGTAGACTTACCCGCGCCGTTCTTGCCGACCAGGGCAATCCGGTCTTTTTTGTTCACAACGAACGACACTTTATCAAAGAGCGTAAACCCGCCGAATTCAACAGTTAATCCATCAATAGAAATCATATTCGTCACTAATAAGGCTACAAAGGTAAAAAGATTTGAAGATTTAATCTTTGAATCGTTCTATGTTTGATTTTTTGAATACTTTTGTACGCAAAATTATACAGGATGAAAATGAAACGAATCTTATCACTATGCGCCATATGTATGGCGGTTGCTACCGTATCGGCACAGGATGCGGACGTCCGGAAGCTGATTGAGCTTGGCCGGACAGACAATCAGGTAATGCACCATTTGGATATTCTGACGAACCGTTTCGGCGGTCGTCCGATCGGTTCGGATGCGTACGACAACGCGGTCGACTGGGTAGCCGCCTCCTTCAAGAAATGGGGTTTGGAGGTAGAGCTGAACGAAGCCGGCAGTCTGCCGGTAGGATTTAACCGCGGCCCGTGGTTCGGGCGGTTATTGGGCGGCGATCAGGCCATGCCCCTGCATTTTGTTACGCCGTCTTATTCTTCCGGTACACAGGGCTTGCAGCGCGGCCATGTGTTGCTCGAACCCAAGACGAAAGAGGAATTTGACCATATGAAAGGCGCCCTGAAAGGTGCATGGGTATTAGTCACGGGCAAGAGTGTCGGATGGGCGATTCAACATTCGGCGCAGGCCGATTCCAGCCGTACCCGTACCATTGCCCAAAACATGGAAATAGGCAAGCGAAATCAGGAACTTGCCGAAAATAACCGTCTCAAGAATAAGAAAGACACGCTTATTCCGCTGCTCGACGAACCGGCTTTGTTCTACAAGGAAATGCGCGAGGCGGGGATATTGGGAATTATCCAGTCGGCGCCGGTACCGTTGGTAGCGCTATATGACCGGAGCGTTGTCAAGGATTCGACGATGACTTTCGAGCGGTTGCCGGTTATCCCCGACATCAAACTTGATGAACATCAATATGAAATCATTAAACAAATGGTATTGGAACGTCGTGTCTTTGAATTGGAATTTGACATCCGCAATCATTTCAAAATGGGGCCGGTGAAGTATTACAGTGTAGCCGGAAAGATTCGAGGGACTGATTATCCGGACGAATACGTGATTTTGAGTGGTCATTTGGATTCGCACGATGCTGCGACCGGTGGCGTGGATTGCGGTTCGGGGGTAACGTCTGTCATCGAAGCCGCCCGGTTGGTAGCCAAATCCGGGGCTGCACCTAAACGCAGTATGTTATTTATCGCTTTTGCCGGCGAAGAATACGGCTTGCTGGGCGCTCAGGCATGGGCGGCCTCACACCCCGAACAGTCGGATAAAATATCAAATGTGTTTAACCGCGACGGTGGCCCGTTGCCTCCGATAAGTATCAGCGTATCAAAAGCCATGTATCCTGACTTTGTGCGAATTTGCGCTCCCCTGTCATCGATTCATCCGGACATTCCGTTTGAAGTGAAGCAGGTCGGCCCGCGTGCGAAACCGGTGCGGCTCGGTGGAACGGATGCGTCCGTATTTGCCATAAAAGGTATTCCGGCTATTTCGCTGGACGAAGACGATGTGAAGGGCTACAACTTCAATTACCGTGAGATATGGCACACGGAGCGGGATTTGTACACGAAAAGTATTCCCGAATATCAGCAACACGCTGCAACGGTAATGGCTATTATCGGGTTGGGTGTGGCTAATCTGGATCACTTGCTGTCACGAGACGGGTTGTATGAATAGGTGACGGATGCCGGATAATTGATTATTATACTTTGCGCGGCATGAGTTCATATGTATGAATTCGTGTCGCGCAAAATAATGAGTTCCTTATTGTTTGGAATGATCTCAAATTCCAAGATTCCAAATCTTTATCTCCCGATACAATGATAGATGAATCCGTATTCCGTCAGTTCATTGGCGGTATAAATATTCCGGCCGTCGAGGATGATGGGGCATTTCATCCGTTGCTTTACTTCCGTCCACGAAGGCAGGCGAAATTCTTTCCATTCCGTCACGACCAGCAAGGCATCGGCATGATCTACGGCGTCGTAAATATCTTTTGCATAGTGTATCCGGTCGCCGATGCGCCGCTGTGCTTCGGGTATGGCTACGGGATCGTATACGGTTATCCGGCATCCGGCTTCCAGAAGCGTTTCTATTAAAACAAGCGCCGGCGCCTCGCGCATATCGTCTGTTTCAGGTTTAAAGGCCAACCCCCAAAGCGCGATTTGTTTCCCTTTCAGGTCGTCGCCGTACTGTTCCCGAAGTTTACGGAACAGGATTGTTTTTTGGGTTTCGTTCACATCCTCCACCGCTTGCAGGATACGCATCGGATACCGGTGCGCCTGCGCGGTCTTAATCAACGCTTTTACGTCTTTCGGGAAACAGGAACCGCCATAGCCGCAACCGGCATACAGGAAACTGTTTCCGATACGGGTATCGGCTCCGATGCCTTTCCGTACCATGTTGATGTCGGCTCCGATGATTTCGCACAGGTTGGCCATGTCATTCATGAAACTGATGCGCGTGGCAAGCATGGCATTCGCCGCATATTTTGTCATTTCGGCCGAGGAAACATCCATATAAATGATGCGGAAATTGTTCAACATAAACGGATGATAGAGTTTTTCCATCCGGTTTTTCGCCCGGTCGGACTCTACGCCAACCACAATCCGGTCGGGGTGCATGAAGTCTTTCACCGCAGCGCCTTCTTTCAGAAATTCCGGATTGGAGGCGATGTCAAAATCGATGCTTACGCCGCGTTTCGCCTGTTCGTCCAGAATGGTCTGCTTGATTTTTTGCGCGGTTCCTACGGGGACAGTGCTTTTGGTTACCACCAACAAGTATCGGTTCATGGTTTGTCCTATCGTGCGGGCAACATCCAGCACATATTTCAGATCGGCGCTTCCGTCCTCGTCCGGAGGCGTTCCGACAGCGCTGAACAGTACTTCCACGTCATTGATTACCGATGCCAAATCCGTCGTAAAATGTAATCGCCCGACATCATGATTGCGAATCACCATTTCTTCCAATCCGGGTTCATAAATGGGGACTATTCCTTTCTTCAGATTTTCGATTTTGGAACGGTCAATGTCTACACAATAAACTTCGGTTCCCATCTCGGCAAAACAAGTTCCTGTCACTAATCCGACATAACCTGTCCCAACTATTGCTATTTTCATATGTGTTATTTTTTATACAAACGGAACAAAAGTAGATGTTTTTTCCGAACGAACCATATTTTCCGATAGATTTTTTTCAAAAGCAAGGGAGCGCGTCTCTTTCATCTGTGTTACAGGAGGCTCGAATTAAAAAAAGATGGAAAAAGCATAAAAAACCGAATCTTTCTTTATCGAAACAAAAAAATGCCGTAATTTTGTAGCATGAGAAAAGATAAGCAATGGAAAAGTTGATGCAAAAGGTCAGACGGGAGTACTTTTTTTACCTCTTTGTATTTACCCTGTTTTTCGGGGTATTGCTGTACAATGTAACGGGTTTTAAAGGTATGGACGAGATAGCGTGTGTGGCGCTGCTTGTCTTCTATGGCTTTTTTGTATTCGCCGAAAAAAAACGGAAAATGAATGTGGGAATTCTTGTGACGTTGCTCATTTTTCTTTTCTACCTTTTCTATTCCTTTTACGTAGCATATAATGCACTCAATGCGATAACCTTTGATTTCCTGATACAAATCAGGCCTTATGTGGCATTTTTCATGGTGTTGGAGATGGCTCCTTCCTTTTCCGATTCGCAAAAACAACTGTTGAAGCGGCTGTGTCTTTATATCTGGCCGTTTTTTATTCCGATAGGTATCTATGGATTGATCAATCCGTCCTTTTTCAATACCATCATGGACAGACAGGCAAATTATGTGTCAAGTATTGTCTGTTTATCAGTGGTTTATTTGTATTGTAGCGACTTCACCATAAAGGAGCGGTTTAATTTTATTTTAATGCTTTCCACCGGATTGATCGCTGTTAATTCCGGATTTTACAGGTTTTTCTTCTTGTCTGTCGGCATTCTTGTGTATTTTCAGAAACCGAAAAAATTCAACCTGCGCACATGTCTTGCCGCGTTCGCTGTGGTTGCTTTGATTTTATATATTTCGAAATTACAGATAGCGCATTACCTCTTTCCGTCCGGCGCGGGAAACAATGCAAACGAGTTTGCAACACGTTCTGTTTTATACCGGACAGCGGTTGATATTCTGAGGGATTTCTTTCCTTTGGGCAGCGGATTCGCAAGTTTTGCGACGGATGCTTCGGGAATGTATTATTCCCAGATTTATTCCGAATACAAACTTAATGCCGTCAACGGACTAACTCCGCAAAACTGGTTGTCCGTATCCGATTCCTACTATCCGTCATTGGCTCAATTCGGAGTTATTGGCATCCTGCTTTATCTGTTTTTTTGGATATATACGTTCGTTCAATTACTTATCCGGTATAAGCGGGAAAGAGAAATTCTGCCGTTTGTCATCGTGATGCTTCTGGTAAGTTTTATTTTTATTGAGAATGTGTCGGATTCTCTTTTTACCAGCAATAAAGGCTTTTTCATGATGGTTTTTCTTGGCCTTCTTTTGGGAAAACAGACGCCGCGCGGGCGTTTAGCCACGGATCGCATAAGCGGAGATGAACCACTTGTTCCCCTTGCTGTTCCTCTTGTGAAGGAGACAGAAAGCCGCCTGCCGGAAGACACCCGAATAGAAAAACCTGCCCCGGTAGAAGAGCGTATTTTTGCTGAAAAAGAGATCGTTTCATCTCCCCTATTCGTATATGATATGCCTCCCATACCGCCTTCCGGAAAGGTGGAACCGGCTGAAGATGAATTTCCGGAAAACGACCCGGAGGAGGAATTTTATGATGAAGCAGAGGACGACGAATTGTTGGAAGATGAAGATAATGAGGAAACAGAAGACGAGCTTCCGGAAGAAGTTGACATTGATATAACGGAAATTAGCGACGAAGATACTGCGGAGATATTGATTCCATTAGCAGAAGAATCGGAAGAAGCAGAAGACGAGTTTCCGGAAGAAGTTGACATTGAAATAACGGAAATTAGCGACGACGATACTGCGGAAATATTGATTCCATTAGCAGAGGAATCGGAAGAAGCAGAAGACGAGCTTCCGGAAGAAGTTGACATTGATATAACGGAAAATAGCGACGATGATACTGCGGAGACATTGATTCCATTAGCAGAGGATTCGGAAGAAGCAGAAGACGAGTTTCCGGAAGAAGTTGACATTGATATAACGGAAATTAGCGACGAAGATACTGCGGAAATATTGATCCCATTGGAAGATGAATCGGAAGAAGCAGACATTGAAATAAAGGAAATTAGCGACGAAGATACTGCGGAGACATTGATTCCATTGGAAGATGAATCGGAAGAAGCAGAAGAAGCGGTTCCGGAAGAAGTTGAAGATAACGAGCATGAAATGGAAACCTTGGAGGACGAAAAATACGGCAAAGACGAAATGGAGACAAAAGATGTAGGATTAAGTTTTGATGACGAACTGCCGTGTAACGAGCCGTTATTGGATAACGAAGACAGCGCATGGGAAGAAGAATTGCCGGAAAAGAAAACGGATACGGCCGAAGTTTTGCCGCACGCAATCGACGAGGCAGACGCAACCGAAATAGAGGAGCCGGACGAAGACGAAGACCGGTATGAATATATAATTTGAGGAATTGACTAAAACATTGTATTTTTTATATATAAATCATGGAGTTTATTACAACGTATCATCTGACCGGTTTGGTCATTGGTTTAGGCACTTTTGTAATCATCGGTTTTTTTCATCCGATGGTGATTAAAGGCGAATATTATTTCGGCGTAAAATGCTGGTGGGCTTTTTTGTTAATAGGCTTTGCCGGCATCGCCCTGGCCTTTCTGATTCCGAATGTCGTCCTTTCTTCCTTGTGCGGCGTTTTCGGATTCTCCTCCTTTTGGGGAATCGGCGAGCTTTTCGCCCAGCGTAAACGAGTGGAAAAGGGCTGGTTTCCTAAACGGGAGAAGAAAGCAAAGGTTGAAAAATTTTAAAACGAATATTTCACCCGTGCAAATCCCAGCATGAACTGCATGTCGCCCAGGTTGGATTGGCCGATTGTCGAGAAAAACTGAGCGATGAACGAGAAATCCAGATTCTCGATGATGGAGTAATCCAGCGACAAACCGGCGTAAAAAGACTTGATGCCGACAAAATACATGCCCGACAGCGAGGCGTTCAGCCGGGGTGTGACCGGATAAGAGGCTTGCGCGAAGACATTCCAGTCGCAAATGGACAAGTATTTGGCGGATAACGGCGCGGAGTACAAACTCATCAAACCGTTTTCTCCGAAAACACTGCCTACGTTATTATAAAGTACCTCCGCCTGAAGCATCAGCGAATTGGAAAAGAGGTAGTCGGCGCCGACCGACAAGGCGACAATGCCACTTGTATCGGACAGGCTTTCAAGCGGATGGAAGTACGAAAATTCGCCGCGGAAATTCAGTCCGTTGAAATCGCCCGTCCATGCGCCTCCAACGACCAGATCGGTTTCCGCCTGCCGACCTGCAATCACCTGATAGTCGAAGCTTTTCCAATTCCAGTGATGCAGCAGGGCGGCCGTGATTTTGCCGTCGCGATTGACGGATGCGGCCAGTTCGGACGAGGCGGTTTCGCTGTGGTAATACGTCGCACGGAAGGCATCGCCGCCGGGACGTTCGGGATAGTCGAAATCGAAAAAGGAATAGGTGTTAAAAATGTCGTTCGGATTCCAGACGAAGGTTTGCCCCCAGTTGATGCGCTGACGGCCGAGCTGCAGTTTCCATTTGTCCTTCTCGAAGGTGACGTACAAACGGTCGAAAGCGGTATTGCCCAGCGCCTTTTTCCCTTTCGCCCAGTTCCATGACAGGTCCGCCCAACCGGTGTCCGAACCGACGCTTTCGGGATTCAGCATGGACTCGCTGCCCATCATGAAACGGTTGCGCATACCGGCGTCAATCCGCCAGTT
>JAITPV010000070.1 GCA_031289275.1 Tannerella sp. | reverse complement strand
CCGGTTATCTATCCGTTGGGGGATAAAGTGCATCAGATAACCTGTCGCCAACAGGATGCAAACATTCCTGTAACCGTCTACAAACTGGAGCAGTATTCCCGGACGGAAATCAGTGAAGATTTGAGACAGTATCCGGAGGCCGGTCTGTATGGAATCCGCCCGGAAAAAGATCCAGCCGAAACAAACCAGATGGAACGTGAAAATCACGCCCAGGATACGGTGCAACGGCTTCATCTCCGCACCTTCTTTCTTGCAACTGCGGAAATGCTTCACCATCCACTTGTGTATGGCCAGCGAAAGGCCGTGAATCCCGCCCCACAGCACAAACTGCAACGAAGCGCCATGCCACAGTCCGCCCAGCAGCATGGTGACCATCAGATTGAGATACATGCGAAACCGGCCTTTGCGGTTGCCGCCTATCGAGATATACAGGTAATCCTTCAGCCAGGTGGAGAGCGAAATATGCCACCGTCGCCAAAATTCCGTAATGGTAGCCGACCGGTAGGGCGAATCAAAGTTGATGTTGAAACGGATGCCCAGCAACAACGCGATGCCGATCGCCATATCCGAATATCCCGAGAAGTCGCAATATATCTGAAGCGCGTAGCCATAGACGCCCAACAGGTTTTCAAGACCGGTATATAACGCCGGCGCGTCGAATATACGGTCTACAAAATTCAGACTGATGTAGTCGGAAATGACGCACTTCTTGAGCAAACCGCACAGGATCAGATACAGTCCTTCGCCGAGATGGGCGCGTGTAAGCGCCGGCCGGCAGTACATCTGGGGAATGAAATCGCGGGCGCGTACAATCGGCCCGGCCACTAATCCGGGGAAAAACGATACGTAAAAAAGATAGTCCATCCAATGTTTCAGCGGAGGTATGCGCCCGCGGTATACGTCGATGATATAGCTTAGCGACTGGAAGGTGAAGAATGAAATGCCGACCGGCAAGAAGATGTCGACCGTCGTATAAGTCAATGATTCCAGCGCCGGCATATGCAGCCAAGTGCCGAAGCGTTGCAGGCACATCACCGAGAGTTCGTACAGGAAACCGGTATACTTGAAATAACCCAGCGTGCCCAGGTTGATACATACGCTCAGCGCCACCCATCCCTTTTGCGCCTTTCCGCTCTTTGCCCGGGCGATGCCGCGTGCAATCAAAAAATCGGACGTCGCCGTGAATATCAGCAGCAGAAACCAGATGCCGCTCGTCTTGTAATAAAAATAGAGCGAAAACAGGGTCACATACATGATCCGCGCCAGCATATGTTTACGCAAGGCCAGGTATATGATGAGGAAACCGGTAAACAGGAAAAAGAAAAATCCCGTACTGAATAAAACCGGAGCTTCCGGCTGGTACAGAAAAAGCTCCCGGAAACGCTCGGCCGAAAACGCCTGCCAAAGAGATTCAAACCGATTCACCGGACACTCTGTTTTGTTGATTTATTTTCAACCGGATTAGCCCTCTGTACAGCAACTTCCCCTGTTCATAATAACCTTCTTTGGTGTAATGAATCCGGTCGCGGCCTAACAGATTGGCCTTTTTCCATTCGGTGCAGGAATTAGACCCGCCCGTCGCGCGGTACAAGTCAAAGCACGCAATGCCGTTTGCTCCGGCATACTCTGTAATGGCTTTGGCTGCCCTGGAAATATTCTCGTTCCGCACATATCCGTTCCGCGTACGGCGGTAACTCTCCGCCGGCGTGGTCAGCAAGATTGCCGCAGAAGGCATGTATTCCCGTACCAAACCGATGAAACTGTTCATCTGCGCGACAAAATCCGGTGCGCGAAATTTCATGGAATAAGCCTCGTTTGTTCCCAGCGTGATGATCAGCAGCGAAGGTTCCAGCAGGGATAACTGATGGAGGTATTCCCGGTTTGTGTAATTCACGAACATGGCGCCGTTTTGTCCGATGGCGTGATACAGGATTCCCGGCCGGCCGTTCTTCAGCGAAAAACCGTAATAACCACCGGCGCTGTTCCCTGCCGTCGACGCTGTATCCTGCCTGTCGACGACGCTGTTCAGGTACAGCGAATCGACGGCCAAAGCCATGCGGAACGTATCAACCACGACATGCGGCGCACGCGGCTCGATTCCCCGGACAGCTTCCACCCAGGCGGTGTCTTCTGTCCGTGGAAACAGAGGCGTTGCCGTTTCGTCACGGTAAAGATAGAGTTCATTGAACGCATAGCCGGCGCCGTTGTCCGGCGTCATGCTAATCGAAAAATCAACCACTTCGGAACAGGGCTGAATACCGATTCCGCCAAGTCCCCACGGACAGCCCGGCTCTTTCTGGATACAACGCCCGATGATCCACTCTTTCACCGCCGGAGAAGTAATCCGGTAATCATTGGGTTCATTTACCTTCGCCAGTTTGAGCGGCGAAATCCAGCCTCGACCGGCATTCCCGAATGCGTCATGCAACATGTGCATCACTTGTCCGCTATAAAATCCGGCCTGCACGTGCGAATCGCCCAGGTGGACGATTTTAATCACCGTATCTCTTCCGGAAAGCAGCAGTTCCAGCCCTTCCAGGAACACATCCAGCGAATGGGAGAGGTCGGTAATCCGGCACAAGGAATCAACCGCAAAAGGGAGTTGCAGCGTGACACTGTCCGTCAATGCCGCCCGTGGCGCAAACGCCTTTTCCGGCATCGCCTCCGGAGATTCTTTTTCCGGTACGGGAAATACCCCGTAAAAGCATCCGGCAAAACCGGCGATCAGGAGCGCCGTCCGTATCTTTCCGAACCGGCGGGAAACGCGCCGGCTTCCGGCATCCGTTTGTTTTTCAATCATACGTTTCTATCATTGTATCATATAAATTCTTTTCCAAAATCAGGGCATCGAACAACGCGGTTGCAATTTCGCGTCCGCCGCGAAAACTCAGGTGCGTATAATCCTTGCTCGCCCAGCGAGACTTCACATAACGAACCATACTGCCTTCGCCGCCCATTGCCCGGAACACATCCCAGAAAGTCACCTGCGCCTGTTCGGCCGCCTGCCGCTGCGCTTTCGACAGGGCGATCACCGAAGGCATCGTACGAAATGCGCCGTCGTGATAATGGCTTCTGTCCGAAACGCCCAACAGCAGTATGTCCGCCTCGGGAAAGCATTGTTGCACATGTTGAATCACCTCCGTGAATTGCTCCCGGTACCAGCCATATTCGTGTACCTTTTCCGTCGCTACGTTCAAACCATATTGAAGCACAATCAGATCATAGGGACGGATTTCACGCAAGGCCAGGCAACTGTTCTCATCCAGCAGGCCAAGCGCTATGCCGGAATTTCCGCGCAGGGAATAGTTATCCACTACCACGCCGTCGTTATCTTCCAACGCAATGCCCAATGCCTGCAAACCGGCGGCGTTCCGGAAACGCAGCCGGCCGTTGGTGAAGAGGCCGTTGATTTCGCATTGCGTAACCGTTTCGGACGGAGGCAATACCCGAATCATCGTGTCTTGCGCGTCGTTCCAGATCAGACGCATTTCGGCCTCTTCGTTCCGGGAATAGATGAATTTCAACGAAGAGACTTGTTCCAGTCCCGGATAAGCGTCTACCGTCTTGAACGTAATCGTGGCTTCGCTCGCTTCCGGTTCAAACAGCAAGCCGGGTATGGCGTACTTGTTTTTCCGGCTCGATAAAATGGAATGGCCTTTCCAGCCTTTCGAATACTGGGAAATCGTTGGCCGGTATTGTTCTACTCCCGAAGATACGGGGACAAAGCCCACGCCACGTCCGCCAAAGTACGCCTGCATCCGGGCACGGAAATCGGCCACCAAAATATCGCCTTCGATAAACGAATCGCCCCAGAAAGCAATCCGTACCGGACGATCCATGATTTCGATCCGGTTCAATGCCGCAAAAAAACGGGACAGTCCTTTATGTCCGAACGTAAAATCTTCGATGCGTACCGGCAGGGAATCCATACCGGAGGCCTCCGCGACCTGCCGGTATACCGAATCGGGCAGAAGCGCTTCGACCGGGTCGGGGTCGGGGTCGGGGTCGGGGTCGAAGCCCGGCTCCAAAACCGTGTCGACCGTTAACAGGGTGTCGCACTTCTCCGGTTCCCGGATAAGCGTATCCGGAGAGGGGGCTTCCGTCTTTACACGGATGTCCGACAAGAAATCGACTTTCTTGATCGGAAAACCCATCCACTCATCCGGCAGCCAATACATCCCTATACCGGCAATCCCTGTTATTAACAGGATGGCAAGTAATCTGCCAAACCGATCATTTTCCATTCTCCATTCTCTGCGCATCTACTGCCGGGAAAACAGTAAAAACCTGCGCTTCCGGTAGTAGCCAATAGGGTACGAACGACAGGGAATCGGCGGCGACATCGAATTTCAACGATTCCGGAGAGGCCTGTTTCAGGTAGTCCAGAGGCTTGGACGGATCGAGTTTGACATGCGCCGGCGTATGCTCCGAACCGACTGCGGCCAGTAAGACAGGTCCGTATTCCACCGCATAACGTTCGGCGCCTTCCACTTTGTTTACGCCGGTGTAGCGCGTGAGATGCAAACCCATCGGGAGCGTAAAATCAATCACGTCGCCGGCGTTCCATTGACGCGACAGTTCGGCGTATGTGCCCGGCCGACCGGTCGTGAATTGCTTGCCGTTAACGTAGATCTCCATTTTTCCGGTAGCCCAGGACGGTATCCGGATACGCAGTTTCATCTTTTCCGCCGATGCGGTCTTCACCTTTACGGAGACTTGCGGTTTGAACGGAAATTCGCTTTCTATCGTCAGGCCTACCGCTTGCCCTTTCACGGTGCAATGAATCGACGACGGTTCATACAAGTTGACGTACAGACCGTCGGAGGCGATCGAATAGATATATTCCGGAAGTGTACTGAGCGCCCGCGTTCCCTGACCTTCACAGCACGAGTTGGCGCTGTTTCGGGGCAATTCTCTTTTGCCCTCCATGACGGCGTGATAGCGGATATGTCCCTCGTCGGTCTGACAGGCGAGAATCACGTTATAGATGGATTTTTCAATTTCGGTCATATATTTTTCTTCATCGGGGAATAACCGGTGAAAACGCTGGTTGAATTTTATCCAGAAAGCGCTGCCGCAGGTTTCGCCCGTATGTCCGTGTCCGTCCAAATAGTAGGAATGAGGCGGATGGCTGCATTCTTCCTTTCCGTTATAATGTTTCAGCACACGTTTTCCGTTTTCGACAAACCATTGATTTTCGCAGATCGCGATGCTTCCTCCCACATGTTCCCATTTGTCGTGAATCAGTTCCCAGGCGCCTTTCATCGCTTCGAGGATTTTCTCCTCTCCCGTGGCACGATAATGATCCAGGTAGGCCTCAAAACTTGTAATCAGATAACTGTGCGGATTCTGCAACGGATACTGCCACACGGCCGAATCGTGACGGGCAGCCAGTTCGTCTATCCACCAATCGCATAAATAGTATTTTTCGGCCACCTGCAAATCTTCGGGTTTACCTATGGGCGACAGGTATGTCCGGGTGCCGGCAATGTGTCCCTGATGGCTGTTATGATTCCAGTACAGCAGTTTGGGATGGATTTCATCCCATTGGTTGAACCAGTCCGCATGTCCGCGCAGCAGGTGATAAGCTTTCGGATTGCCGGCGATGGCGGCATCAATCAGTCCGTGCGTAAACCAGGCACGGGCATAATTCGGCTCTTCGCTGCGCAGACTGTCAATCACGGGCGGATAAGCCAGGATGTATCCGTTCGGTTCGCGACACGCTTCGATACCGTCGATCAGTTCGTCCAGGCGATTTTGCAGTTCCTCGTTTTTCATCCAGCGCAACGTGTTTCCGGCGCCCATCATAAAGCGTCCGGCATTTGAGCCTCTCAGATCCGTATCCCAAAACCCGACCTGCGGCCTGTCGTCAGGCGGCGCCTCTTGCCCTGCCCGAAGCCGGAAAGGAACTAACATGTGATTGACGGAAAAAGAATGAAGCAAGTAATGAATATTCTTTTCCATAACGGGTTTAAATACGCCGTTATCGGCAAGGGTTACGCCTCCGGTCGGAGCCGTAGCTTTGTCGGCGACAGGTTTCCAGCCGGCAGGATCGCTTGCCGTCAATCGTGGTTTATAATCTGCCGCCGGCAAATCATAATCCGTTTTCGGTGTCTGATGCGTAGTGTTATTTGAACAGGCGTTCAACAACAATACCGCCATCCATAAGATAATGTTTCTCATTATTTCTTCGTTTTATAATTAAATATGTGACCGCAAAGATATGCAATTTTTTTATTGTACGATTGAAATACGATCCCAACGGATGCATTTCAAATGGTTTCAGATTTTAAAAAACCCTTATTTCCCCTCAATCTCCCGTTAAAAGAAAATATTTAAACACGGAGGCACAGAGACACAGAGAAAAAAACTCCGTGCCTCCGTGTCTCCGTGTTTAATATTCATTTTAATCTCCCGTACAAGCGATTCGCCTTCTTGAATGAAAATCATTTTTTTTCGCATTTTTTTTTCCACATAATAAATATATACTACATTTACGCCCGGAACAAAAATTATTCGGAACAAATAAATCCATTCGGCGTACATTTTTCAACCCATCCGACCGCAAACATGACTATGTTCCATCCGGCAGACTGCGCCGTTTGCCTCTTACGCCATGCTTCCACCGATACAACCCCCGATTATGAACAAAACCTAATGGGGGGGGATTTATTCACTATAATTCACGGAATCCGTTTTTTCAGCCCGGCGGAACTTCCCGACGAGCCCAAAAATCATTTTTCAGTCCGGCGGAACTCTCCGACGAGTTCAAAAATCATTTTTCAGCCCGGCGGAACTCTCCGACGAGTTCAAAAATCATTTTTCAAGCCGGCGGAACTTCCCGACGAGTTCAAAA
>JAITPV010000056.1 GCA_031289275.1 Tannerella sp. | reverse complement strand
GCCCGGATTCTTGACGATGGTGAAGTCTTCCCGGGTGAAGATTTCGGTCATGTTCAGGTGCATCACCATCGCGACCATCAGGGCTACGGCAAAGACCATCGCTACGTCGAACAGGTTGACTACGACGCTCAGCGGGTCGGGTTCTTCTGCGACCGGGAATTTGCGTCTGCGCGAGCGGGCTTTCATGGCTGTTCCTGTTTGGAGGTTAACAGGCGGGCGACGTAATCCAGGTTGTTCACGTCTTGGGCATACCAGCGTTGCTTGAACTGCAAGGTTACCAATCCGACGGCGCTGACGACCAAACCTGTCACGGTGGTTGCAAATACGACCTGCATATTGTAGGCCATTCCTGCTATATCGCCCGTGGATAGCCCTACCAGGGCGGGACTCATCGCTATCAACGTGCCTATCAGGCCGAGGACAGGCCCCATTTTTGCCAGAAGTTTGGAGAGGGCGAGGTCTTTTTCGGCTTCGTTTTCAAAGTTGGAGATGAGGAAGTCGGCATAGGCTTCGCTTGGCGGGGAAGAAAGCAAATCCCGCAGGTATCCGGCGAACAGGGAATCGTCTTTTTCCGGCAAAGAGGCTTTCAGGGTATCCATTCCGGCAGGATTCAGTTTCTTTATCTGTTCGTTTAAGCGTTTGTCGTTTTTGCGTTTTACCACGAACTGATTGTAAAAACTTCCAACCAGCAGTAATGAACGGGCAAAGAGGCACAGCAGTATGATAATATCCGGGATTAGCAGGCTGTTGGCAACCCAAAAGAGCGCTTTTGATATGATTTCCATTGCAATTTATTTTATTGATTGATGTTTCTTTTTCTTTTGACGGACGAGCCATTTCAATTTGTTTCCGAAATATCCTGAAAAGAAGGCCAGGACAAACAGGGAGACGGCCGATAACAGGGCTTTTACGTTCAAAGGCGCTTCCATTGCGGTACAGGTTACATTTCCGTTTACGGTCGTTATCAATCCCGTGATGCAAATAAACAGACCGACTAAGAAATGCACTTCCAGCCGCAGTTCCCTTTCGGGATACAGGCGTTTCGCGAGGCAGGCCGACGAAGGGATACCGATACAGAGCGCGAGGGCCAGCGCCGAAGACAAGCTTGTGAAATTGACGCCCGGCATGGCGAAAACCAGCTGTGTCTCCACATAAAACAGTGCGGGAAACAGCAACAGACCGGGATAACAATGGAGCGCCGTCAGCCGTTTTCTTCTTTTCCCCCGGTCGAACCCATCCCGCAGCATGGCGAAACAAAATGCGATGCAGAGGATGGATTCAATGGTGAGCAACACGGCGGCGTCCTGCATCACACGGACGTCGCGGAGGAAATCGGCCAGCTGCGTTTTGGATTGTAAAATGGCGAAACGGCAGGTTGCAACAACAAAAACCGCGCAAAGGACACCGAACAGCGCCGCCTGCCATAGTTTCCAAAAACTGATTTTCAGGATGCTGTTTATCACGATAAACGCTACGAGTATCTGAATGATGTATTCCATTTACTTTTTTCTTTTCCGGCGCAACAGAATGAGTAAAGCGACAAAGGCTATCAGCACCGCAGAAACGATAACCAACCCGTTCAACACGTTCTTTTCACCTGCTTCGCCCACGTCTGTCGCCTCTTTTTTCAACACCATGCCTTTTTCGTCCGTCGAAGACCTGTCGGCGGTCTTCATCTGCTGAAGCTGCCGGCGATATTCGGTTGCCGACGGAGGGTCGGTTTTTTGTGCAATAAAATCCTGCAACTTCGCATTGCCGCCGGCAAAACCCGAAGCGCTTGAGCCAAATTCTTTCACCAAGTCGGTATGTAGCCGGGCAATCGCGTTCAACTGCTGTTCGGAAGCTTGCCACATTCCCTTGCGGGCGGTTTCGAGCATCACGGCGGTGATTTCCTGTAAGGCCTGCGGATTTTCCCGTCTGAAGAAGGCTTCCGTACCCAAAGCGCAGGCGTCCTTTACATATACTTCATACAGTTCGTCCCACATTTCATGGTCAATCACATTCGGTTTCATCACATTCCAGGCGTAGGTATTCGTGACGACTTCGGTGATTTGCGCAGCGCTTGAGGCATTTCCTTTCATCACTTCCCGGATATAGGCGGGGTTAAAAACCGTGGAGCGGGCTTCAACGCCAATGGCCTCTTTCAGTTCCTGTATTTTCACGTTGTTCCGGTTGCGATAATCGGCAAAGTAGGCTTCCGGGTCTTTGCCGGTGACCTCGCGAACGGCCAGGTTCATGCCGCCCATAAATTCATAGACGTGGTCGAGGCTCAAGGCGCCCCAGGTATTGCTTTGGCGCGGCTGAACAACTGCGTCGGTACTGTGCAGCGCCGCGCGAAGCAAACCCTCGCGGTATTGCCCCCAGTTCTTGTCGTTGCCATAGACTGCGCCCATATTGTGGATATAGGCGTCGGCAATTTCTTTCTCGCTTTCCCATTTATCGCCGGCGGTTACCATGCCTTGGATATTCGTGCCGTACATGCCGTTCAGACCGCCGAAAATGCGTTGTTTCGACATTTCACGCGCCTCTTTGGGCGAGATGCCCTGTTCCACCAGCAAGCGTTCGGTTTCGACCGTACTTTTGGCCACATAGTTGCCCGTCGCATCGCCTTCCGCCTCTACCGCCATTTCTACCGCGCGACTTATCAATGCCAAACGGGAAGCCGCCAAGTCCCGGAATTGTCCCGAAGTCTGCACTACGACGTCAATCCGCGGGCGAGCCAACCGTTCCGACGGAATCAGTTGCAAGTCGGACACGCGACCGTAACTGTCGCGAACGGGTTCAACTCCCAACATATACAATACTTGTGCAATGGTTGCGCCTTCGCTTTCGATAAACTCGCTGCTCCAAAAGGTATAACTTACCTTCCGGGGATAGTCGCCGTGTCGCTTTTTATACTGTTCCAGAGTGGCGTTTACCAGCGAAACGCCCTTTTCCCAGGCAACTTCCGAAGGCGTGGCCTCGGCGTTGATTGAATACAGGTTTCGTCCGGTCGGTACGGCATGGGGGTTCGCCACCGCATCTCCACCGGAAGACGGCGCTACATATCCACCGTTCAAAGCGTTTAACAGCGACTTAAATTCTTGTTCCGGGCTTTCTTCCAGCGCTTTTTTATACGCCGTGACGCTGTTGAGGGTACGTTCAATCTCCAGAATGGCGCGGGCGCGGGCTTTTTGTTCGGGTGTATATGCCGGCTCTTTCGGTATATCCTGCTTGGGTGTTTCCTGTTTTAGCGTATCCTTCTTTTCCGTGTCCGGTTTTTTGCCGATTTTCGGTATCCATGCGGGGTGACCGCCGCCGGACGATTTTCCGCTTGCCTGTTTGGAGGCGGAGGACGCGCTTGCCGGCATGGACATCGCGCCCGACCGTCTCGGAGCGAGAATGGTTTTTGCTTCCGCCAGCGCTTCCGGCTTTATGCGAGCGGTTGCAAGAATCAAATCCTCGCTTACCGCTGCGCCGTTCAATATCCGGTGGACTAAGGATTGGGCGGGGATTAAATAGGTTTGTGTGAAGAAGGATTTGCTTTTGAGTTGTTTCTCGCTTACACGTCCGGTCAATCTGTCTAAATTCGCCACACTGTACGCAATGGGGTCTGCGCTCATCGCCAAAACGGTGGAGCGGATTTTCTCGTCGCTGTACGGAATGCCCGAAGTATACAGGTGTCCGGTCATTTTTTCATTGGCGATTTCTTCGGCAAAGTTTTCAATGCGTTCAATCTCTTCGGCGGTGCAGGCGCGGGTCGGCAGGCTGTCCAAGCGTAAATCACGGTGCAGTCCCATCTCCACAACCGTTTTCTTGACTTCTAACGATGCTTTGTTCTGCAACGCTCCGTCGGCCTTATAGTAGTTGCGGATTTTGTCTTGCAGGGTTTTGAATTGCGAACGCATCCCGGTTTCCATAAAAGCGGGGGTGAGATAGGAGACGGTTGTGGCATACGAGCGGCGTTTGGCCATCATGCTTTCACCGATATTCCCAATCGTATAATAGTAGAAATGCGGGACGGCGCCCACCAAACGGTCCGGCCAATCGTTGTGACTCAACGCCACTTGCTTTTGCGGGGTAAACTCAAGGCTTCCATGCGTGCCGAAATGCACGAGCGCATCGGCCTTGAATGCGTATTGCGACCACAGATAAGAGGCGATGTAGGTGTGCGGCGGCGCCGTTTTCGCACCATGCACAACGGCAAACGCATCACTGCCCAAACCGGCCATCGGCTGCGGCAGCAAGGCGATATTGCCCAATTGAACACGCGCCACGGCCAAACAGGATTTATCCTCTTTCCGAACAACCATATAATGCCCCGGCGCTTCGCCGTAAGTAGCCGTAACGGTTGCATAACTTTCATCCGTCAGGGCTTGATGCGCCCATGCTTCGTAGTCACTCGTTGCGATGAGAGCGGGGTTGCCGGTGCGCAGGAAATCGTCGAAAACTCCCTCGGCATACGTGCTGAGAACTGCGCCCTGCCTCATCAGCATTTTTTCAAAATCCCGGACGTCGGCAGGAAGACCGTTTACGTTGTATCCCTCGGCTTTCAATCTTTCCAGAAAATGATAGAGCGCCGGAACGGTTTCCAATCCCTGGGCGGTTAAAGTCGATTGTCCGGCGCCTTTGAAATAGTAAATGGCTACTTTTTTTTCGGCATTGCTTTTTTGCCGCAAGGTCATGAAATTGCTTACGATTTGAGTAAACGTTTGCAGGCGTTCGGGGATGGCCTTGAAGAGATACAAGCCTTCCCTGTCTATTTCCTGCGCATCAATCACGTAGGGATAAATCGCCCCGTCGAGTTCGGGCATCACAATGCTTTGCGACATGAATCCGCCGAACAGGCCCATCGGGTCTGCCTGCCATTCTTCTTTGGTTTGCAAAACGGCTAACGGGGCAAAGACAGGTATGTTGCGCTCTTTGAGCCAGGCGACGGCGGCGTCGGCCTGTCCCATCACCATACGCCCGTGTGCAAAATAAATAACGGCGTCGGGTTGTATTTCCGTGAGGAAATCCAGCCGTTTCATAAAGGAGGCTACCGGATAGACATTGAATCCCGCACGTTGCAGGGAAACAATCAGGCTGTCCACATTATCCTTATTGCCGCTGAACGGGTCGTTCAGTCCGCCGATGACAGCGACTTTGGGCGCATCCGCCCGAAAGAAATTATTTTCCTTCAGATAATCTTCATAATCCGTTACCTTCTCAAAAGCCACCGTTTCATCCAAATGATACAGTACATCGGAAGCGCTTTTGACGGCTGTGTCGGCGACCTGTACGAAAAATTTCTTTTTATCAATGTTTTGACGGATATACCTTGCCAATTGTTGATAATTCCGTTTATTCCCATTGCTCAGGTAATCATGAATCCTGACTTTGTCCACGCTGTCCAGATTGCAGATATTGTTTTCGGGCGAGGTGGGGCTGAAAACATAAACGGGCGTCCCCCTGTCGGCAATATGCCGGAGCGTTGCCCGCTGTTCGACGCTTACCTGCAATCCCATGCCGAAAGCCAGCACAAAGTCGTATTTGCCCAACTTGCGGACAGCCTCCACAGGCATTTCCCGGTATCGGATGAAGTCGTCGGTATTTGCCCGAACGATGCTCGTCGTTTGAAAGGGTTGAAAATTGACCAAAGCGATTCGGGTGGTGGAAGCCATTCGCTCCCACACAGCCCAAACGCTCCCCGCCATAATCGCGATAACGACGACTGTCGCGGCGATTTGTTTTCTTTTTGTCGTCATATTGCCTGTTTATTTCACGACTGTTTTTTGAACTTTCGTATGCTTCCCGGCGGTTACCTTGACAATATAAGTTCCCTTTGCCCAACCGGAAACGGGAATCGAAACCCGACCGGACGGCGCGTTTACCTGCTTGACCGGCGAACCGGACAGCGTGTAAATCGCTATCGTTGCCTGTGTCGGCGTCTGCACATGGAGCACGTCCGAAACGGGATTCGGATAGACGGCGATTTCAGCCGTTTCGATGGCGGGAATCCCCGTTGCCAAAGAAATAAATTCGTAATCAAACTCCAGAAAACCGGGCTTGTCTTCCGCATCGAAAAATTTCTTCAGATGCACCTTTGCGTAGTTGCCGCCTGCCGTTTTGAAAACGACAACCGTCGGGTTTTCCGCATTTCCGCCCATGCCGATAGCCGCCCATCCATTCGTGGCGGCCGACGCGGACAGTTGTGTAGTCCGCAAGGGCGGCATCCCGGCCATCCCGAAAATAAAGGCGCCCGTCAATACTTCGTCCGCGGCATATTCCCCTTTCGGCGCTTCCGCCAAATCGGCGAAAACCTCGCCGGTGGGCGTATCGCCGGTTGCATCGGCAATTTTCAGACTGCCTGCCGCGCCGTTTCCTCCCGCTCCGCTGTTGGTGCGGACGTCGCCGGCATGAAAGGCAATGTCCCAGTCGGTACGCGCCTGCCAGTCGGCATTAATCACTTCCGTCCCGATATTTCCGGGATTCACATTCTCAAGTACAGCCTCGCTTGTGCCGATTGTATCTCCCTTTTCAAAGGAAAAATAATACCACCGGGTGTAATCGGGAATCGCACTGCCCATAAAATCGCCGCCGCTCATGTCCAAGCTAAACGTGCGAACTTGAGCGCTAAGGCTCATGATAAAAAATAAACCTGCTAACGAAATCGTAATCTTTGTATTCATAAAATGGTCATTTTAATTATTAATAAATAGTATGCTAATCGCTTTGTTTTATATCCAGATTGATGGTTCCGTCGGATTGATAGACGTACTGCATCGTGATTGTACCCGATACGCCAATGTCGCTTTTGAAGTTTTTCAGATAGACTTTGGCGTATTTGCCATCGGCGGTTCGGACGATAAAAGCGGATTGAACGTAAGTCCATACGCCGTTCATCATATCGGTCAGAACAGCCCAGCCTTTCAACGGTTGGGCAAGCCCGGTGTGCGCATAGCCGATGTTTCCCGCCGCCATTTGGCTCATGTCGTAGATAACGGAATCCGGCGCATCCGTCAGATAACCTTCTTCGGGCGCTTCCATTATGGCGTCAAAATCGAATACCTCCTGCGGATATTTCAAAACGCCTCCCGCTCCCACGCCGGATACGCCGCTGTTCGTCTTTATGTTTTGACGGTGAAAAGCTAAATCCCAATCCGTTCGTTTGCGCCATTCTTCATTCGCGACGGAGTCTTTGGCGTCGCAAGAGCCGATGATTCCGCCTTCGGCAAAGGAGAAAAATTGCCAGTCGAAATAACTGCTGCAATCGTAGATGAATACGCCGTCCTGCGGTTCAACGACTTCAAAGAGGTAGTCCTTGTCCCAAAGGCGGTCTATTTCGCAGGCGCAAAAGCCCGCCATGCAAAGGATGCTTATGGTTATTTTTGTAATTGCTTTCATCTTTATCCGTTCATTTGTGTATATTAAAACCGTATTCCCAGACTGACAAAATAAGTTCGTCCCGGATTGTTGGAAAGAAAGTCGCGGTTTGTATAATTAAGCAGGTTATTGATTCCCGCTTGCAAATCGCCCTGCACGCGCTTGTAAACGGGAAATTGCTGCGTGTAAACAAACCGGCTGATGAAATAACTTCCGGTCGAATCGTCCGTAATTTCTCCGCTGCCCGAATCGGTTGAATAGAAGATGCGGGGCGACATCATCCGTCCCGACAGCAACAAACTGTAAGGCGTCTCCGTAGCGGATAAAAACGGCAACTGCCTGCGCTTATATACCAGATTGACCGTGCCCGTATGCTTGCTGTTGCCGGACAGTTGCCGGTTGGTAGCCTTGTCAACGGCATTGGCAAAGGAATACCCGCCTTTCAGTTGGAAATCTTTCAGGAACGTCCATTGCAGGGAAACATCCACGCCGGTGATTTGTGCATCTTCCACATTTTCATATCTCATTTCCGTCCGGCTCAGCCCTTCATTCCATATCTGATTCGTATTGATTTTGTTCTTAATTGCGTTATCATGCGCCGTAATCGACAGGTTCAAATTGTCGGCAATATATTCGGCCGAAATGGATTTATACCACGATTCTTCGGGAATTAAATCCGCGTTTCCAATCACCCAAAAGGGAATATCTTCGCCTATCTTGTGCGGAAAATTCATGTACAATTCTTTCAAGGTCGGCGCTTTGTATCCGTTGCTGATATTTCCGCGAAACCGGAAATTTTCCAGACGGTACATCAGGGATATTTTGGGCGAAAGACAGGCGCCAAACTGCGAATGATTTGTATAGCGGACGCCGATAAGCGCCTCCAGGCCGGTTTCCGTTTTAAACTCGCCCTGCGTGAATAAATTCCAGTTGGAGGCGTCCTTTTCGCCGGGGTCGAAACCGAATTGATTGTAGCTGAATGTATTTTCCAGATTCATCTCGGCGCCGCCTATCAACTGTATTTTTTCCGTGACGTCCCAGGCGTCTATCAGGCGGAAAGCGGTATATTTGGAGCCGTTTACGTAGTCCGACGAGTCGTTGCGCAGCTTGTAGATTTGATGCCCGTCGTAGGTATCCCTGTTGCCGGTAAACGTCAATGCGTTCGATTCGGAAAAGGTATATTGCAACTTCCCGCCCAGCGTATAATTTTCATCCGTGCGGGTTTGATATTTGTGTAAAAACCAGGTCTCGCTGTTGTAATAACTCCCTTTCAATTCCACATCCAATTGCTCCCGTTTATATTTAAAAACCTGCGACAGGGTGTAATCGGAATAGGGATACATCGTGTAACGGGAAACCGACCCGTTTTCGTCGGGTTTAGACTGAGCCGTATAGCCGTCGGAGTTTTTGGCGGAGAAAACGGTTTTGGATGAAAAGCGATTGACTTTGAATCCGAAGGAAGCATCACCCGTAAAACTGTTATAATCGGAATAACGGACGCGCGCCGAACCGGATACCGGCTTGTCCACATCCTTCGTAATCACATTAATGACCGCCCCGATGGCATTGGAGCCGTACAGTACGGACGAAGCGCCGTTGATGATTTCAATCCTTTGAATATCGCAGGTATTCAGACGGGAAAAGTTCACATTTTCGGTACGCTCGTTGACCAAACGTTCCCCGTCCACCAAAATCAGTATGTACTTGTTGTCCAGGCCGGCAATCTGAATATTGTCACCCATCGGATTGGGCGTAAAATTCACGCCGGGAACAAAATCTTCCAGCGCTTCGAGTACGGTCGTCGCCCCCGACTGCCGGATATCATTTCCCGAAATAACCCGTGTCAATACCGGCGTATTCTTCAAAGTGCGGGCGGTAAGCGTTCCGGTCACGACGACCTCGTCCAGGTCATAAATCCGTTCCCCGATGCTGTCTCCGGCGACTTTCCCCGGATTAACGGCATTTTGAGCGAAAGAAAATGAAAACAAGGACGTACAGAACACCCCAACCAAAACCAACGTGTACTTTGTCATTCGTTTTTTTTTGACGGCAAAGGTAGCTGTTATAAAAGTTCCCGAAAATCCCTATTTATAGGCATTTTGCCTGACCATCTTACCTATAAAGGGGTAGAATATCCGGTTATTTCGGACGCGGC
>JAITPV010000016.1 GCA_031289275.1 Tannerella sp. | reverse complement strand
TCAGTATGGATATGAGTTCTACTTATGCTTTGGTTTTTAATGATTTAGTGCCATGCGCCACACAGGTAATTGACAAGTTTCACGTGATGAAATATGTTTACGAAGCCGTTTGCGAGGTCGGAAGCAGGACAGTAAAAGATTTACGGAAACAACTCACCAAGGGTAAAAAACGAACGGCAGAAGACAAACAACTGCTCGCAGAAATAGAACTTTTACGTCGGGTATCACATGCGGTAACGCAGTCGCCCGACAAGTGGAACGAAGAAATGCAAGAAACCGTAACTATTTTGTTTACAAAACATAACGACCTGAAAATTGCTTATCAAATCAGTCAGAGTTTCAAGCGATGGTACGATTATGACAATCGTACAAAACCAACAGAACAAATCACAGCCGACCTCTATAAATGGTACGGAAAGGCAATGCAGATAACAGAATTTTAGGGAGTTATAAATATGATACGAAAGCATGAAACAGGAATTATCAATTTTTTTAAGCACGGCTTGACCAACGCAAAAGCAGAAAATCTGAACGGTAAGATGCAACGATTCGTCTCTAATAATTACGGTATCAAAGACAAGGATTTTTTCCTATATCGTACCGCTAACTATTTTTCATAGCATCCCAAAAAAGTTTTAGCCTGATTTGATTATACAAAACAGGGATTGGATTTTGTATATAACAAGCGATAGAGATTTAATAAATAAAGGGAGCAAAAAGCCGCTTAAATAATCATATTTAAACGGCTTATATTTGAGAGCGGAAGACGGGGCTCAAACCCGCGACCCTCAGCTTGGAAGGCTAATGCTCTATCAACTGAGCTACTTCCGCTTGTTAATGGAAAGTTGAAAAATAACTTCCACTTCTTTTGTGGGCAGTGATGGATTCGAACCACCGTAGGCGTAAGCCAGCTGAGTTACAGTCAGCCCCATTTGGCCACTCTGGTAACTGCCCTTTCTAAAAGCGAGGCAAAGATAAGGCTATTTTTTTAATCTGCCAACAAAATCAATCATTTTTATTGCTGTGATGGCAGCTTCAGTGCCTTTATTGCCATACCGCCCGCCTGCCCGTTCTTCGGACTGTTGCAGATTATCGGTCGTCAACAATCCGAAAATAAACGGAATATCATATTGCAGATTCAGGGTCGTGATCCCTTGTGTGACGCCGGCACATACATAATCAAAATGAGGCGTATCTCCCTTGATCACGCAACCCAAGACGATCACGGCATCCAGGGCCATGTGTTCAGCCATTTGCCGGGCGCTGAAAGTCAGCTCGAAACTGCCGGGCACACGTTCTACATGGATGTTTTCCGGTTTCACGCCATGACGTTCCAAGGAGTTACACGCGCCTTCCAACAATCGTTCGGTGATTGTCTGATTCCATTCCGACACGATAATACCGATGCGCATGGAGGATGCGTCCGGTACACTGTCGAAATTGTAGTCGGACAAATTCTGATAAGCGGTAGCCATGATTTATTTTTTTGATAGTATTTCGGCGCGGGAAATATACTTGTCAATATCCATTGCTTCGGACGACCGGTTATACTTTTCTTTTATCACCGTGTAGGCTTTGATGGCCTCCTTGTATTGGTTCAGACTTTCGTAAGCGATACCGGCTTTTTTGAGATAGATCGGACTGATAATCTCGTTACCTGCCTGGGCTGCCGCTTTTTCAAAATAACCGATGGCTTCTTTTGTATCGCCTGTACTCACATAGCAGTCGCCAATCAGACCGACCAATGTCGGAGCAATCTGTGTGTCGTTACCGCTGTATGCTTTCAACCGTTTGATAGCCGCTTGCGGATCGCCCAATTTGTAATAGCAAATGCCGGCGTATGCGTTAGCCAAATTACCGGCTTTGGTTCGTCCATATTGATCGGCAATCCATTCAAATCCCTCATAGTCTAACCCATTTCCGTTCAGCGCCAGCGCAAATGAATCTCTTTCAAAATACTGTTCCCCCTTGAAAATAGCCTGCGTGGCTCTTTCGCTTCTCGGTATGGCATAGCCATAGTGGTAAGCCAGAATAATACCGACAATGGCGGCAACTGCCACAATGCCGTAAAGAAGGTTCTTTTTGTTTTTCTCAATGAATTGCTCTGAGCGTGAAAGAATTTCTTCCACTTCCAACTCTTTTTCCTTTTCCTTTTTCTTATTTGCCATAATGATGGTTATTGTTTTAATTTTAGTATCATGCAATTTAGAGCGCAAAATTAGTTTTTTTCATGGAAATAATCGTGTATTCAAACTATATTTTTTATTTTTGTGCAATCATCAATCAGTCTATCTATTTCCTGGTTCTTGCATAAAAATATGATACTAAATAAATTGTCTGTTTTAAACTATAAAAATATCTTGCACGCGGAGATACAATGCTCTGCCAAGATGAATTGTTTTTTTGGGAGAAACGGGATGGGAAAGACGAATTTGTTGGACGCCATCTACTACCTTTCCTTTTGTAAAAGTCATATCCATACGCCGGAAGGGCAGATTATTCATCAAAAAGAAGAATTGTGCGTGCTTCAGGGGGAATATGACTATGACGGAAACCGGGAAGATATTTTTTGCGCCATGCGCCGCGGACAGCGTAAACAGTTCAAGCGGAATCAAAAAGCGTATGAGAAGTTGTCGGAACATATCGGATTGTTGCCGTTGGTAATCGTTTCTCCGGCCGATTCGGAACTGATCAGGGGCGGAAGCGAGGAGCGCCGCCGGCTGTTGGATGTCATGATTTCGCAACAGGACAAATCGTATCTTCATGCGCTGATACAATATAATAAGGCGCTGATGCAACGGAATCAGATGCTGCGAATCCAGAGCCGGGACGATGCCCTGTATGAGGTCTTGGAAATGCAATTAGGCATGCACGGGCAATTAATTCATGAGAAACGCGCCCGGATGGTGAAGGTGTTTATTCCTCTTTTCAATGAATACTATCAAACGATTTGCCGATCGGCTGAAACGGTGGGTTTACGGTATGTGTCACAACTCAGCACGCAGCGGTTGGAGGCAAAATTAGCGGCTGACCGGGAACGGGAATATATAGTTGGATATACGTTGGCCGGGATTCATAAAGATGATATTGAGATGACGCTGGATGAACGGTTGATTCGTCATACCGGTTCGCAGGGACAGAATAAAACGTATCTGATTGCCCTGAAACTGGCTCAATTCACACTTCTGGCGATGCAGGGAGGTACGAAGCCGATACTTTTGCTGGATGATATTTTTGATAAATTAGATGCCGAACGGGTGGAACAGATCATTCAATTAGTGAACGGCAACCGGTTCGGACAAATCTTTATTACGGATACGAACCGGAAGTATCTGGATCGGATATTGTCGTCCATTCATCAGGATTATGCCTTATTTGAAATCGAAAAAGGCTGTGTATTGCCGATGGAGGAGGCGCTATGAGACGGACAAACGAACAAAGCATCGGCGAACTTTTGCAGCATTTTTATGAAGAAAATCCGCAACTGAAACAAAAGCTGCTGGAAGTCCGCATACAACGTGCCTGGGGAGAGGTGCTGGGTGCAATGGTGATGCACTCGACGCGGAGTCTCTATGTGAAAAACAAGATTCTTTACGTCTCGGTTAATTCATCGGTTTTGCGTAATGAATTGTTGTTGAACCGGGCGCATATCGTAAAGAAATTGAATGAATATGCCTGCGCAGAGGTCATTCTGGATGTGGTGATCCGGTGAGACGAGGATTAAGGTCATATACAGCGTGATTTTTATCCCGTTTTCGTTATGGACGGGATATTGTCCGGTAAAAATATTTCCCTATCTTTGCGCATATTATTTTTTGAACACTAAATTATATTGCTCCATGAAACAGTTTTTTATCATTATGATGTGCCATGTATTAATGGCGCTGTCCGCTTTTGCACACGATACGGCCATACCGCCGTACAAAAACCCCGAGTTGCCGATAGACCGGCGAGTCGAAGATTTACTGAGCCGTATGACGCTGGAAGAAAAATTCTGGCAACTGTATATGATACCCGGCGATTTGAATATCGGAAAGGATAAACTGAAAAACGGCATCTTCGGGCTTCAGGTGCATACCTACCACCACGACCAAAAAGAGATGCAACAGATATTGACCTATGCGCCCGGCCCGTCGGCGCAGGCAATGGCGGAACATATCAACGAGATACAGCGTTTTTTTATAGAAGAAACGCGGTTAGGCATTCCGATTATCCCGTTTGAAGAGGCATTGCACGGGCTGACACGCTACGGGGCAACCACCTTCCCGCAGGCCATCGGGCTGGCGGCCACGTTCGATACGGCAATGGTACATCAGGTGGCCACGGCGATCGCCCACGAAACCAAATCGCGAGGCGTGCGGCAAATCTTATCGCCGGTGGTCAACCTTGCGACCGATCCGCGTTGGGGGCGTGTCGAAGAAACCTACGGCGAAGACCCTTACCTGTCCGCCCGTATAGGCGTTGCGTTTGTAAGCCGTTTTGAGCAAATGGGCGTCATTACTACGCCGAAACATTTTGTGACCAACCACGGCGACGGCGGACGCGACAGCTATCCGGTACACTATTCCGACCGCATGATGGAAGAAACGTATTATGTGCCGTTTAAGGCCTGTTTTCAGGAAGGCAAATCCAAATCCGTGATGACGGCTTATAACACGATTGACGGCTCGCCCTGTTCGGCAAGTGCGGCGTTGCTGAAAGACAAATTGCAGAAAGAATGGGGATTTGAAGGTTTTTCCATTTCCGACGCCAACGCGGTGGACATCATGTATTACCTTCATCACACGGTAGCCGATTTGGAAGAGGCGGGCGCCGCCGCACTGAATAACGGACTGCACGTGATCTTTCAGGTACTTTACGAAACCCATGAGCCTTATTTGAATGCATGCAAAAAAGGGATGGTATCGCAGGAGAACATGGATGAAGCCGTCAGGCGGGTGCTTCGCGAAAAATTCAGGTTGGGACTGTTTGAAAACCCCTACGTAAACGCCCAAGAAGCGACACAGTGGAACGGCTCGGCGGCGCATCGTACATTAAATATACAGGCTGCGCGGAAATCCGTCGTTTTGCTTAAAAACGAAGCGCATACGCTTCCGCTGTCGAAAACGTACCGGAAAATCGCCGTGCTCGGCCAGGACGCCGCCGAAGCCCGTCTGGGCGGATACAGCGGCCCCGGCATCGAGCGAATCAGTATCTTGCAGGGCATCCGGGATAAAATCGGTAAACAGACCGAAGTCGTCTATGCCGAAGGATGCAAAAGAAACCATCCGGACTACGTGACGATTCCCGGAGATTGTTTGTCCGCCGACGGCGAAAAAGGGCTTAAAGGCGAATACTTTGATAACATCCGGTGGGAAGGCGCTCCGAAAATGGTTAGGTACGATAAACACATGCTTATGAAGTGGACGCTCTTCTCGCCCAATCCCGAACTGTTCCCGTTTGACTGGTATTCGGTACGCTGGACAGGCCGGTTGACGTCGCCCGTTTCAGGCACGTATCATCTGGGCGTAGAAGGCAATGACGGATATGCGTTATACATCAACAATCAAAAAGTTGTGGAACGTCCGCAAAAAATATCCTATACCCAAACGCTCGTTCCGTATACGTTTGAAAAAGGAAAATCGTACGACATCCGTTTGGAGTTCTACGAGAATTACCGCAACGGGCGTGTCAGGCTGATATGGGATGCCGGCGTAGAAAGCGAAGATGAAAAGATCCGGCAAGCCGTAGATATGGTGAAAGGGTGCGACGCGGCCGTCATTGCGGTGGGCATTGAGGAAGCGGAGTTCAGGGACAGGGCGTTCCTTCACCTGCCGGGCAGGCAGGAAGAGTTGATACGCAAAGCCGCAGCTACGGGCGTACCGGTCGTTGTGGTCATTGTCGGGGGCAGCGCCGTCACCATGCACGCATGGATTGAACATGCGCCCGCTATTTTGAACGTGTGGTATCCGGGCGACGCCGGAGGTATTGCCGTGGCGGACGTTTTGTTCGGCGATTATAACCCGGGCGGGAAATTGCCGCTTACGTTCCCTCAACGGGAAGGACAGCTGCCCTTGAATTACTATCATAAACCGACGGGACGTGGCGACGAATACCTTGATTTGAGCGGCGAGCCTCTTTTCCCCTTCGGGCACGGATTGAGTTACACGACGTTTGAATATTCCGCGTTGGCGTTCTCCCAATCCACTATTTCCCCGACGGAATCCCTTACGGTTTCCTGCAAAATAAAAAATACGGGAAAAGCGGACGGCGAAGAAGCCGTACAATTATACCTCCACGACCTTTTGTCGGACGTCAGCCGCCCGGTCAACGAGTTGAAAGGGTTTCAGCGGATAGCGCTGAAAAAAGGCGAAGAAAAAGACGTCGTGTTCACCCTCACCCCCGAAGCGCTTTCCCACCTGAATGTCCGGATGGAACGAATCGTAGAACCGGGCGAATTTAGGGTGATGATCGGGAGTTCGTCGAAAGATATTCGTTTGAAAGGATTATTTAATGTAAAAGAATAGCGATGAAAAGAATAATCATCATTTTCGCCTTAAGCGGGCTGTTGACAAACGCCTTCGACATTCATGCAAAATCTCCGGTTGTACCGTCTATTATTCCTTTTCCGGCTCAGTTGGAAATGAAAGAAGGTTTTTTTACGTTATCTGCCGGTACGCAGTTAACCGTCAACGATAACGGGCTGTTGACAGGTGAAACCGCCTATTTGCAACAAGAGCTAAGCGCCGTGTTCGGCAGGGGCTTGGCGCAAACGGGGAACGGGAACGCCCTTCTGTTGGAAATTAGCGACGGAAACAGTTCTTCCGAAGGCTACCGGCTGGATATTACGCCGGAGCGGATACACCTTTCGGCGGCGCACAGCGGCGGCATGTTCTACGGCATACAGACGTTGAAACAGTTAATACTCTCCTACCGGCTTTCCCCGGAGGAGGAGCCACCGGCAGCGATCCGGATTCCCTGCCTGTCCGTAACGGATGATCCGGCATTTGAATGGAGGGGGTGCATGCTCGACGTATCCCGGCATTTCTTCCCCGTCGAATACCTGAAAAAACAAGTAGACCGCCTTGCTTTCTACAAAATGAACCGGATGCACCTGCACCTGACCGATGACCAGGGGTGGCGCGTCGAAATAAAAAAATATCCCGAACTCACCCAAAAAGGCGCCTGGCGAACATTCAACCGGCAGGATTCCTTCTGCATGGCAATCGCCAAAATAAACCCCGACTTTGCATTAGACCCGCGTTTTATCATCTCCGGCGGAAACGAAACGCTATACGGCGGATTTTATTCGCAGGACGAAATAAAAGACCTGGTGCAATACGCCTCGTCGCGGCATGTTGAGATTGTCCCCGAAATAGATATGCCCGGACATATCATGGCGGCCATCAAGGCTTATCCCGAATTGAGTTGTACCGGAGAGGCGGGTTGGGGAGAAACCTTTTCTTTCCCGCTCTGCCCGTGTAACGAGGCGACCTTCGTCTTTCTCGAAAACGTGCTTGACGAAATCATCTCGCTTTTCCCTTCCCGCTACATCCATATCGGCGCGGACGAAGTGGATAAAACATCATGGGAGACCTCCGAAGCCTGCCGGAACCTGATGAAAGAAAACCATCCGGAACAAGTCGCCGACTTGCAGGGCTATTTTGTGGAACGCATCCGCAAATACTTATTTTCCAAAGGCAAAGAAATGATTGCCTGGGATGAAGTGATGGAAAGTAAAGTAAATCCCGGCGTACATGTGATGTTTTGGCGGGACTGGATCGGCGACGTCCCCGAGAAAATTGCCGCTAACGGAAACCGTATGATCTTTTCGCCTACATACCCGCTATACCTTTCGCGGAGGGATTCCTCTCTGTATCCGATCTACAAGGCAACAGCCCTGTTGCACAAGATACCGCCCGGCAAACAGTCCTTGGTGATGGGTGCGCAAGCCAATATTTGGTCGGAAGGGACACCTTCGGAACCATGCGCCGATTACCTGTATTACCCGAAGCTGTTGGCGCTGTCCGAAGTTTTGTGGACTGTTCCGGACAGGCAAGATTGGGAATCATTCAAACAACGGATCGACAAGCATTTTATATACCTGGACAAAGAAGGCATCCGCCATTCCCAACGGACGTATGCCTTAACGCCGTCTATTCGGGTGGATACGATCAACAAACGACTCACCGTTCAATTGGAAAGCGAACAGACAAACCCCGAAATTTATTATACCACCGACGGAACCGTCCCGACAATGAAATCCCTGCGGTATCCTGCGGACGGTATCGTTGTCCGCGGCAGTGCGCAACTGTGCGCAGCCGTGTATGACAAGGGAGAGATTCGGATGCCCGTATGCAAACAAATGGCGGATTATCATAAAGCAATCGGCCGGCCGGTGACATATACCCTGTCATGGGACAAAGCCTATCCCGCCAACGCGGAAAACACCCTCACGGACGGGCTTCGGGGCAGCGAACGTCACAACGACCATTTATGGCAAGGATTTACAACCGATCTGGATGTGATTATTGACATGCGGCAAATGACAACCGTTTCGTCGTTTTCCGCCACGTTCATCCAATCCGTCGGCCCGGGCATATTGACGCCCGAATACGTGGAAGTCAGTCTGTCGGAAGACGGTATCCGGTTTGAGAAAGCGCTTGTCATCAAAAATGATGTGCCCGAAACAGACCGGCAACTGATTTTCAAAAAGTTTCACGGCGTCATGAAAAAGAAAAAAGCCCGTTATATCAAAGTCTTTGCAAAAAACCGAGACAATCGCTTTTTATTTACGGACGAATTGATTATTAACTGAAAAAAGAAAGATATGAATACTTGTGCGATACGAATCCGTTGGGCATTACTTGCCGCGCTGAGTTTCCTGTTTGTTTCGGGGAACGCACAGCTATTGATGGTAAAAAACGGCAAACCTCACTGCCGGATTGTCACGGACATGAACGACAGTACGGACGTGCAGGCAGCCTTGTTGTTGCAGGATTTTGCCCGGCGAATCAGCGGTGCGGAAATCCCGGTCATTTCAAAAGACTGGCCTGTCAGGAAAAGAGATGTCCTGATTGGTTCCTTCCAGCTGCCCGTCAAAGGCATTGACGCCGGTCGTATCACGGAAGACGGTTTTGCCTTGTCCACCGCCGACGGATATGTGCGGATTGTCGGAGGCGAGGGCAAGGGGACGATTTACGGGGTTGTGACATTGCTCGAAGATTATTTCGACATTCATTATTACGCCTTAAACACGTATAGCCTTACGCCCGGCGCAAACATGGCGGCGCCGGAAGGCATACAACGGTTGGAGAATCCTTCGTTCCGTCATCGCCAAACGCAGGCATACAGCTTGACAGACCCTGTTTATAAACTTTGGCACAAGTTGGAAACACCCACGGAAGTCTTTGCCGCAAACCTGTGGGTACATACCTTCAACTACCTGTTGCCGTCGTCGGAACATGGCGAGAGGCATCCCGAATACTATGCGTTCATCAACGGTCAACGCAGGCCGGGCGCGGCAAGCCAATGGTGCCTGACCAATCCCGACGTGTTTGAAATCGTCGCCCGGCGGATTGATTCCATCTTCAAAGCCAATCCGGGCAAACAAATCCTGTCGGTCAGCCAAAACGACAGCCAGACGCATTGTTTTTGCGACGCATGTAAAGCCATTGATGAGGAAGAAGGCAGTCCGTCGGGCACGATTATCCGTTTCATGAACAAACTGGCCGGACGCTTTCCCGATAAGGAGTTTTCTACGTTAGCCTACTTGTACTCCGTTCCGCCGCCGAAACATACCAAACCCCTGCCCAACGTCAACATCATGCTTTGCGATATTGACTGTTACCGGGAAGTGCCACTCAACGAAAACCCTTCGGGCGCCAAATTCGTAAAAGATATGGAAGGATGGGCGAATATCTCCGGCAATATTTTCGTATGGGACTACGGGATCAATTTTGATAACTATGTCTCGCCGTTCCCGAATTTCCACATCCTGCAAAAAAACATGGATTTGTTCAAAAAGAACAAAGCGACGATGCACTTTTCCCAAATATCGGGCACGAAAGGCGGTGATTTTTCGGAACTCCGTTCCTATATCGTTTCCAAACTGCTGTGGAATACTTCCGCCGACGTCGATTCCCTGATTCAATCGTTTCTGAAAGGGTATTACGGAGCACAGGCGGCGCCGCACCTGTACCAATATATCAAACTCCGCGAAGGTGCGCTGATGGGCAGCAGAATCCCGCTGTGGATCTATGATACGCCCGTCACCCATAAGGAAGGCATGTTGAACAAACCCATGATGCAACGCTATAAAGAACTGTTCGACAAGGCCGAACAGGCGGCGGCGCATCAGCCGGAACATCTCGGCAGGGTCAGGGAAGCACGCCTGCCGGTCATGTATGCCGAATTGGAAATCGCCCGGACGGAACCGTCTAAAAACACCGTAGAACTGAAGGAAAAACTCGAATTATTCAGGTCGCGGGCGGCGGAATCGGGAGTGACCATCCTGAATGAACGCCTGAATACGATCGAAGAATACAGCGACCTGTATATACAACGGAATTTAATAGACCTGCAAAACAGCCTTGCCCATCAAGCGGCTGTCGAATATACTGTTCCCGCCGATGCTCCCTACGATCGCATTGCCGCCCATGCCCTGACGGACGGTCTGTACGGAGGCGCAACGTTCAACGAAAGCTGGGTGGGATGGGTAGGCAAAGACGCCGAATTTATCATCGACCTCGGCGAAGTGAAAGCGTTTCGCCGCATCGAAACGGATTTCCTGCACAAATTAGGCTCGTGGATACTGTTGCCCAAAAGTATAACATGTTTGGCGTCGCTCGACAAAGAAAACTACTTTGCCGTCGGTCGGCAGGCGATACCGGAAGACCGGGACAGGGAAGTAAAATTCGTCCCCGTAACCGTCGGTTTCCCGCAGGCAGTCAACGCCCGTTACATCAAGGTGCATATCGAAACGCTCGGACTTTGCCCGTCTTGGCACTATGGCGTCGGAAATCCGGCATGGTTCTTTGTGGACGAAGTGAGCGTATATTGATTCCTGTTTTCAAAAACCTCATTTTTACCGGCTTTATTCATATTGAACACGGCGTGTTCTGCCGACAATCGTCATTTTTACTTGTTTGAATTTTTTTATAGTACCTCGCAGTGGCGGCAGTTGTGTTGAGAAAAGGCGTTTCGTGATTTGAATGAGGTAATGAGACAAAAAGGCATATGCGATCTGCCGGCTACTGCGGTTGTTTTATCTTTAAAATGAGGCAGAAATGAGGTTTTGTAAAACAAAAAGATGAAAGGGAAGGGAAAAACCCCGGCGGCGCTCTTTCTTTCGGTATCGCCATAAAATACAGAATAAAAAAACTTATCTTCTCAGGCGCCCTTAGTAGCGCACAGGATCATATCTATTTTCCCTCATTCCCTCATTCAAATCAAACTTAAAAACAATTATGAATGAATTTTTTTTACCTTTGCACCGTTGATGCCGGATGAAAGTAGTTTGACGACAGGTTATCCGAAATAAACAAACGAATAGATTATGAATCCGGCGAAAGACAAACGCCAATAAACAACTAAAAGAATCGAAATGAATTTTTCCGAAATCGTTTTAACCGTCAGTTCCTGGGTATGGGGCATACCGATGATTGTCTTTTTAATGGCTACCGGTTTTTATTTTTCGTTTCGCACCCGTTTTTTGCAGGTGCGCTACTTCAGGGAAATGATACGGATGTTGTTTCACGGCAAGTCGTCCGCGTCCGGCATTTCGTCTTTCCAGTCGTTTGCTCTGGCGCTGTCGGGCCGGGTCGGTACGGGCAACATAGCCGGCGTGGCTACAGCCATTGCTCTGGGCGGACCGGGCGCAATTTTCTGGATGTGGTTCATCGCCTTTTTCGGCGCCGCAACTGCCTATGCGGAAGCTTCGTTGGGACAGATTTATAAGGAAAAGATCAACGGGCACTATCGGGGAGGGCCTGCTTTCTATATATTGAAGGGACTTAAAAACAAATATTTCGCGCTGGCCTTTGCCCTGACCACCATTGTTTCCCTGGGCTTGCTGTTGCCCGGCGTTCAGTCCAATGCCATTTGCGATGCGTTTCAAAATTCGTTTGGCATGGCAAAGTGGATAACCGCCGGTATCATCGTTTTCCTGCTGGCTTTGGTGATTTTCGGAGGGGTGAAGCGGTTGGCCAAAGTGGCGGGATACGTGACTCCATTCATGGCCATAGGCTATACCCTGATAGCCCTGATGATCCTTGCACTCAATTACGAACAGATTCCGTCCATGTTTCTGCTGATTCTGAAAAGCGCCTTCGGCATGGAACCGGCCATAGGCGGAATCGTCGGTTCGGCGATCAGTATGGGCGTGAAACGGGGTGTTTTTTCAAACGAAGCAGGACAGGGCACGGCTCCTCATGCCGCCGCAGCCTGCGAAGTGCCTCATCCGGCCAAACAGGGCTTGGTGCAGGCCTTTTCGGTTTACGTGGATACGTTGCTGGTTTGTTCGGCCACGGCGCTGATTATCTTGATTACAGGCATGTACAATGTCTATGATGCCGCCGGTAACGTCCTGTTCAGGGGTGGAGGCTTACCACTTTCCGAAACCGGCTACGGGCCGATTTTTACTCAAAAGGCCGTAGATGCAGCCATTCCCGGATTCGGTTCGGCCTTTGTGGCGATCGCTCTTTTCTTTTTTGCTTTTACTACGATCATGAGTTACTATTTCCAGGCAGAAACCAATGTGTATTTTATCTTCAGAAAGAAACGCACCGCCTTTTACATGATCAATCTGCTCCGGGTGGCCGTGCTTGCCGTGACTTTTTTCACGGCGATCAATGCCATGACGCTGGCCTGGAACATGGCCGACATCGGCGTGGGGATCATGGCATGGTTAAACTTGATCGCCCTGGTTTTTTTGCAAAAAACGGCGTTGAAAACTTTTTCCGATTTCGAACGACAGTACCGTTCGGGAATTGAGAATCCGGTTTTTCACCCGGAGAAGTTGGGCATAGACCATGCCGACGAATGGAACAAAAGCCGGGAGCATGTTTGAAATGCGCTTTTCCTCTCCGCTCAATTCTTTGTCGCTTCCTTATAATACAGGTAGCGCGCCAACACTTCCGCAACGTAATTCAACGTTTCGTTTCCGCGCAAATAACCATGTTTGCAAACAGAATCGGTATAATATTCCGGTTCGGATTTTAACCGGATAAAATCGGCCACATGATCATTCCATATATCCGGGTTTTTACCATATTTTTTAGCCAGCCGTTGCGCATCGGCGATGTGTCCGACCCCCGCATTGTAGGAAGCCAGCGTGAGTTTGATCCGTTCCAGTGAATCGGGCGTTTCCGTAAACGTCTGTCCGAAGCGGTACAAACATTTGATCCCGGCCTGAATACATTTTTCCGGGTCCTGCATCTCCTCCGGTTGATAGCCGAGATACTCCGAAGTAGCCGGCATAATCCCCATAAGGCCTTCCGCACCGCTCCAGGAAACGATGTCCGGTTCGAAATGGGATTCCTGATATGCCACAGACGCCAGGAGTTGCCAATCCCAGCCCAACTGAGGCGCATATTGCCGGAACAGATTGTCGTAGGGAGAGATTTGTCCGTTTATTATTTTCGGAACGTTTATGCCGGAAGGATAACTTTTGGAAAGCTCAAAATAACGTTTGGATGCAGCCAAATACGTGTTTTCCCCCGTCTTGTCGGACGCCCATTCGTTGATGGCTTTAGCCAAAAGGGGATTGCTTTTGCGGACAACCCACGAAGAACGTTGTTTGAAACTGATTGCCAAATCAATATTAATGTTGCGGAAATACGTGCGGTTCAGGCGGGCGACATCGTCTTCACAAACCGTATAGGCAATCAGCCCGCGCGAAACCATCTCTATCAAGTCTTCCGTCGTGACGGTATCCCTTTCTACATCCCGGATATGAATCCCTCCGCCCAATTCCATATTCAGATGCTCCAGACGTTCATGATAGCGGGTATTTGATTTCACATAGACCTCTTTACCGATTAATTGCGTCACATCCGTAAGCGTAGTATCCCCCCGGTTGGTGCGTTGAACGATGACTAAGTTGGATTGTTGTTCGTGTCCGCAGAACAAGACTTCCTGTTTGAGCCGGTTATCTATCTGAATCGGATAAGCCACTACGTCGGCTTCGCCCGAATGTAACATTTCCGTCAAACGAGTCACATTCTCAGCCACTTTAATGTTTAGCTTCAGTTTATGGGAACGCGCAAAATCAGTAATCAGGTCATATTCATATCCCATCGGTTGCATCTTATACTGAAAATAGGCGGTTGAACTATTGAGCGTTACTGCCGTCATTTCGCCTTTGGCAAGCAATGCCGGGAAATCGCTTGGCGCCACTTCCTTTTCCTTCCGCCTGTTGCCGTAACAACTGCTCAACAAGAGGAGTAAGAAAAAAACATAGAGTTGTTTTGAAAACATATCCGCCTCTTTTTCGTTTTTTTATTCATATATTTCTGTTGGCAAATGTATGTATTATTTCTGTATATGAACAAATAGATGTGTTGTGAAACATGTTTATAATACTTAATACAATTTCCAATGTGATGAAGTTATGAAAAAAGTCTCTATATTTGCAACCCAAAGATAGCAAATTTAATAATAGCATAAATAATATGGAGATTAAAAGAGTGTATACTTTTGGCAATGGAAAAGCTGAAGGCAAGGCGGATATGAAAAATCTGCTGGGTGGAAAAGGCGCCAATCTGGCGGAAATGAATTTGATAGGCGTGCCGGTGCCTCCGGGTTTTACCATTACGACCGAAGTTTGTAACGAATATTATGCCATCGGCAAGGAACAAGTCGTGTCATGGCTGCAAGAAGATGTAAAAAAGGCCGTTGAGCACATCGAAACCCTGATGAAATCAACTTTGGGCAGCGTCGAAAACCCTTTGTTAGTATCCGTGCGTTCAGGCGCTCGCGCTTCCATGCCGGGTATGATGGATACGATTCTGAATCTGGGATTGAATGACGAAGTGGTGGAAGGATTAGCCCGTAAAACAGGCAATGCACGTTTTGCGTGGGACTCGTACCGTCGTTTTGTGCAAATGTACGGCGATGTCGTGCTTGGAATGAAACCGGTTAATAAAAATGACATTGACCCTTTTGAAGAAATTATCGAAGAGGTAAAGAACGCCAAAGGCGTGAAGTTGGATAACGAATTAGAGGTTGAAGACTTGAAGCAATTAGTCGGTAAATTTAAATCAGCCGTTAAAAAACAAACCGGGCAAGACTTCCCGACCGACGCCTACGAGCAACTCTGGGGCGCCATCTACGCCGTATTTGACTCGTGGATGAACGAGCGTGCCATCCTCTACCGGAAAATGGAAGGCATTCCGGCCGAATGGGGCACGGCGGTAAATGTACAAGCTATGGTATTCGGAAATATGGGCGACACGTCGGCTACCGGCGTATGTTTCTCGCGTGACGCGGCTACCGGCGAAGACTTGTTTATCGGCGAATATCTGATCAATGCACAAGGCGAAGACGTAGTCGCCGGCATACGTACGCCGCAACAAATCACCAAGATCGGTTCGCAACGTTGGGCAACCCTGGCGAATGTTTCGGAAGAAGACCGTAAGACGAACTATCCTTCCATGGAAGAATCCATGCCCGAAATTTACCTGGAACTGGATGCCTTGCAAACCAAACTCGAAAACCATTATAAAGACATGCAAGACATGGAATTTACGGTTCAGGACGGTAAACTCTGGTTCTTGCAAACCCGTAGCGGAAAACGTACCGGCGCAGCGATGGTGAAAATCGCCAACGACATGCTTAGCCAGGGAATGATTGATGAAAAAACGGCTATTTTGCGTATAGATGCAAACAAGTTGGATGAATTATTGCACCCCGTCTTTGATAAAGATGCGTTGAAGAAAGCGAAAGTGATAGCCAAAGGATTGGCGGCCTCGCCGGGCGCTGCATCCGGAAAGATCGTGTTCAACGCCGACGATGCGGCCGAATGGGCAAGCAAAGGCGAAAAAGTAATCATGGTGCGTATTGAGACCTCTCCCGAAGATTTGGCCGGTATGGCAGCCGCCGAAGGCATTCTTACCGCTCGCGGCGGAATGACGTCACATGCCGCCGTTGTAGCGCGTGGCATGGGTAAATGCTGTGTGTCGGGCGCCGGAGCGTTAAAAATCGACTATGCCGGCAAGACGCTGGAAGTAGACGGGTTAACGTTGAAAGAAGGGGACTTTATTTCCCTCAATGGCTCCACCGGCGATATTTTTGAAGGCCGGGTAGCAACCAAAGAAGCAGAAGTGGATAGTGATTTTGACGCCATCATGACGTTGGCCGACAAATATACGAAAATGACGGTACGCACCAATGCAGATACGCCTAATGATGCCGGCACCGCCCGTAAATTCGGGGCGAAGGGGATCGGGCTTTGCCGTACGGAACACATGTTTTTTGAAGGAGAAAAAATCAAAGCCATGCGCGAAATGATTCTGGCCGGAAACGCCGAAGGCCGCCGTGTCGCATTAGCCAAGATACAACCTTATCAGCAAGCAGATTTTGAGGGTATTTTTGAAGCGATGGCCGGGCTGCCCGTAACTGTCCGTTTGTTGGATCCGCCGTTGCACGAATTTGTTCCTCATGATGAAAAAGGACAAAAGGAAATGGCGGAAGCCATGCATGTAGACGTGAAAGTCATCAAACAGCGCGTGGACGCCCTGCATGAACAAAATCCCATGTTGGGACACCGCGGCGCTCGTTTGGGAAATACCTATCCCGAAATTACGGAAATGCAGACACGCGCCATTTTAGGCGCCGCCCTGAACCTGAAGAAAAAAGGCGTCACGGCCATTCCGGAAATCATGGTGCCTCTTACCGGCATCTTATATGAATTTTTGGAGCAAGAGAAAATCATTCGTACTACAGCCAGCCAATTATTTAAAGAACGGGGAGACAGTATTGAATTTAAGGTCGGAACCATGATCGAAATTCCGCGTGCGGCGCTTACGGCCGACCGCATAGCTTCGGCTGCCGAATTTTTCTCGTTCGGAACGAACGATTTGACGCAGATGACATTCGGTTATTCGCGTGACGATATAGCCTCTTTCCTTCCCATTTATCTGGAAAAGAAAATATTGAAATTTGATCCATTCCAGGTGCTTGATCAAAACGGAGTAGGACAGTTGGTGCGTATGGCTACCGAAAAAGGCCGTACCATTCGCCCGGATCTGAAATGCGGTATTTGCGGAGAACATGGTGGCGAACCTTCTTCCGTGAAGTTCTGCCACAAGGTAGGATTAAACTATGTCAGTTGTTCGCCGTTCCGAGTACCGATTGCCCGTATCGCTGCCGCACAAGCCGCCATTGAGGGATAATAGAACGTTGGAGTGAACCGGACCGTAGATGGGATTACCCTGATTCAAAGATTTGATGGAACGCGGATAGCATTGAATCTTTGAATCCTTCACGACCCGGAGGGGCGGTCTCTGAGTGACATCGGCCGGTTTTTCATATTGTTTCCGGGTTCCGGTCATCCACATTGCCGGGTGTAAGGCAAAACGAGAGCAGTTCTCCCCTGTCATTGCACACGAATGTATAGCCCGTACTGTCGGGATCCGGAGAAGGCTCGGTCGGCACGTAGGGGAATGCGACGCCGGCGATCGAATCCGGGGTAAGGCATGTCTCCCTATAATCCCTATGCAAAAACAAAAAACGTACGTTTACCGATGATTCCGTATCCGGTGATGCCCCCGTCGCCTAAAGGACGCGGCTTTTCCAAGCCAAATTCATAACAGCGGTGGGTGACGAATTTGTTATTTTTGCGAAGTATTTCGATAAAAGGGGTGTATTTTGTTTTTCCGTTATTGTTCCTGAATCTGCTTTTTAAAATCCTCAAGTATCTTAAAGTACGAATCCAATTGCGCTTGGGAAAGTCTGCTTGTAAATGCCTCCGGCGCTTGTTTATACACTTGTTCCATTTGCATAAGCACACGGTATAGGGCATTATAATTCCGACTTTCCAGATAGAGGGTTATTAAAGAAGCATAGGGCAAGGCATAAGCAGGAAACGTTTTGACCGTTTGCTCCAAGACCGGACAAGCCTCTTCCTTCCGATTTAATCCGATGAGTGTATTCGCATAATTGTATCCCATTCTATGATCGTCCGGATATTTCAGCCAGGCTTTCTTGCCCCATTTAATAGCCCTGTCATCAAGTCCGTTGGACGAAAAGAGCGCTGCGAGCATAGCTTCGTTATTAAAGGATGTCTGGTAATAATTACCGGGATCGGTTGCGAATGCCGTTTCTACCCATCGGATGGACGCATCCGTTTTATTAGTCAATATCCACATGGATGTGTGAAGTACGGAAAAACCGGCTATCATCAACATGCCGTATTTGATGTTTTTGCAGATTTTTTCATCATTCCAGGTTAACAGGAAGCAGGCATTTGCCGGATTACACACGATCGCGGCGAAAGAACAAATATCCCAGTCGCCGGAGCCTCTGTCCATTCTAAACACAAACATCAGACCGATAATAGATACGGAGGCAATCAGAAAGAACCAGTGTATGGCGTTGTATTTCATCTTGTGAACCGGACTGTAGATCAGAATCGTTATCCATATCAGGAAGCCGATACCGGCGCCCAAAAGTTGGGAATTGAAAAATTCGGTGAAATGCGCCATAGAAAACATGGTTAATAAACGGCCCTCGCTCTGTAAGGGAAACATCATGGGAAGCGCATATTTATTGACGGCATAATAGATAAACGGAAGAGAAACGAGTATTAAAATAAGGATGTTTCTCCGGCTTCTGAAAAAAGAATATTTCCCAAGGACTTTCCGGTATAATAGAAAAAGAAGAGATGGAAGCATACATACCAGCATCCAATGGAAAGCAATACTGATCAGGAGCGTCAGCGCCGGGACGAAAAACCACGTTTTGTCATTCAAATACAACAGACAGGTGAAAAGGTATGCTTGAAGGAACAGGGCAGGCAGGGCGTATATTTCCGTATAACCGCAAAACTGGAGCAGGATGGTCAGGGACAGCGTGGAAATAACAAATGCAGCCGCTTTTTTCAGAAACGTGTTCCCCAGCAGATTTGCATTGCACAGGGAAAAGAAAATGAACAGGCTTCCGCTTATGTAATCAGTCAGTCGGATGATTTGAACACCTGTATATCCGAATCCTTTCTGAAGAATTGTCAGCAAATATTTCAAAGATAACATCGTGAAATATTCCGCTTTGAACAACACGCCATCTTCTATTTGTTTTGCTCTAATATCCGTATCTCCAAGGAAGATATATTTGATTTTTAACAGATAAAAACAGCCTCCGGCCATGATGCTGACAAGGATAAAAAACACATACCGGTGTTTTTTCAAAAAGGCGCATGTGGATTTCCTGCTGATGGCGCTGATCTTTTCAACGAGATAACGATTGGTTTGAGGCAGCCAGAAACAAACCAGCAATACATAAAACAAGAGAATGATCCAACCATCAAAAAATGCAATGTAGTTTAACCCCCACGCTCGCGTGATTAAAGGGAAAAAAGAAAAGAGTAAACTCAATCCGATAAATAACAACCCGATTTCACTGAAAGGAAATGATTTTTCCGAAAGGGATGTTTTTGTTTTCATTTTCATATTCGCTTTTGCCATCTGTCATATTATTTAGTTAATAAGTAAACATCTTCAATCCATGCATGCAGCAAGTCAAGTTCTTTTTCAGCAATCAGATTCATGTCGATAAAAACCTGATAACAGGCCAGCAGATTTGCAGGAATATGTTCCGCTCCCTTACGTAAAGTGAGTGCATTCAATCGTTCAACAAGTATGTTATTATTCATGTATCCGATAAATTCATCCCTGAAATCCACGAGTAGATCATGCTCGTTTCGTTCCTGCCATACGGTTGCATGATGAAACAGAACGCCCATTTCATTTTCCCAACAGATGCGTTGCGCGACAAAACTTCTCCATATGTCAGTCATTCTGAAACTGCAATAAGAAGGCAGGTACATCAACGGGAAGGCTTCCTTAAACCAGGTCGTGTTCTGACTGTTGAAAGGACACCATGTATGGTTTCCGATCACGACATTCGGAGCCTGTCCAAAAGTGACCGGCAAAGGCAAGATCATCCTGTATATGGCGTCCACATCCGGATTTTCATCGGCTAATCCCTGCTGGATGGGACAGTAACAGGACTGTTCGACAGATTTATTTTCAGGGATGTTATTTATATGTTTCAATGAAAATCCTCGCGGCCATATGTTTTGTTCCGAAAAAAGTTTGAAAACATTCAGCCAGCCTTCATTCTCGTATAATCTTGCCTGTACACATGCCTCCCTTTTTTCCCAAAAGTCGGCCTTGGCGTAATTGTCATCGTCGGTTTCCACAATAATGTGACTTCCGGCTCGCATTGCTTCCAGATAACCGATATTTTTGCGGGCATAATGTCTGGTTGGCAATAATTCAGCCAAGGAAAATCCGGATTCGCGTTGCCTTTTGAGCGACAGGAAATGACATCCTTCTATAAAAAAATCTTCAGGAGATTTTTCATCACCTGCAATGATATAGTTAAATCCATGTTGGGATGTTTTGCGGGCATAGTCCTGAAGAACCTTGTTTTCCGGATGGCTGATGGATGTAATAACCAGCGAAATATTACTATTCATGGCTTTTATAATGATTTACTTCTAAATAAAATTCGTTGGATAAAATAATGAATCAATACCGAAAGAGAATTTATAATAGATTTAAAAGAGACGTTAGGTGAAGGCGCCCGATAATGAATAGGAACCTCAATATAACGATATTTTCGCATCAAGTAGCGGACTTCCGTTTGATAAAAATGACCTGTTGACAATAAATCATAACATAATAACTTTCGGACAACCGAGGCATGAAACCCTTGGTATCCTGAAGTCATGTCTTTCAATCTGCTACCGAGCAGCAAATTGGATAGCAGGGTGCCTGATTTGGATAAGAATCTCCGTTTAAATGAGGATTGCCAAATAGACCCGCCATTAATAAACCGGCTTCCAAATACACATTCGTTCCCTTCATTCAAAACACGAAGAAACATGGGAAGTGCAGTCGGATCATGAGACATGCCTGCATCCATTTCTATAATAATATCATGGTATGGTGTAGCCTCTTTATAACCTCTTATGTAAGCATCTACCACATTTTTATTCTCCGGCGCCCAAATAGTTTTAAACCGTTTGTCTTCCTCTGACAATTGTTCACATAATGCCAATGTATTATCTTTGCTTACCTTGTCTACAATTAAATAAACCTTTCCTGATCCAATAAAATCCAAGGCTTTCTTCAGTTTCGATATGAATGAATCAAAATCCATTGATTCATTTGCCATCGGAACAATTACTGCAAAATCATATTTTCTGTCTGTTATACTCATTTGTTTTATATCGTTTGACATGTGAAAAATATCCGGTTGGTACACCTGTTGAAAGCCCGAAATCCGGCGGGAGACTTCCAACTGCCTTTGTAAGTCTCCCGCCGTTCAGCGGCAAGGTTCCAACTGCCTTTATAAGTCTCCCGCTGAGTGGCGGCAGGGTTCCAACTGCCTTTGTAACTTTCCCGCCATGCGGCGGCAAGGTTCCAACTGCCTTTGTAAGGTTTCCGCCGAGCGGCGGCAAGGTTACAAAGGCCTTTGTAAGTCTCCCGCCATGCGGCGGCAGGGTTCCAACTGCCTTTGTAAGGTTCCCGCCGAGCGGCGGCAGGGTTCCAACAGTTACAGGGGGTAATCGTTCGGCGGCGGACATAAAAAAAGCCGCACCGGGATAAGCATCTCGCTACAGCAACCGAAAAATACAGCACACCCCTCTCCGCCGCCGGAAAGAGTGTGTAATAGATAAATAAAAGGGTTAAAATTAATAGTTTACCCCCCCCCCCATCACATTTTTTAACATTCGCGTGGGGAGCGTCATTCTTCGCTTCTTTCACATCCGGGAGAGAAAGAAGGCGATGGAATCTGTTTCTTGGGAAATAACTCACTTTTCAATATTGTTAGGCCGCAAAAGTAAAATGTTTAAATCAGATAAAAAAATATTTTCCGGGAAAAATGCACGGATGGGCCAATTATTTTTTTCGACGCATACAAATGGGTTGAAAATTATGAATTATGAATTGTACTGTCAATATCAAACACCGAGACACCGAGAACGCATGGTATTGTAAAGACGTTGCGCGCGACGTCTCTACTGCGCGCCCCGTTGTCCGCACACCCTCGTTGACACCCCAAACTATTAATGTTTATTAAACGCATGTCTTTTTGTCAGACGCAAAGTTGTATTATTGGCGGAAATGCTTTTCCTTTGCCGCTGAAACAAAG
>JAITPV010000006.1 GCA_031289275.1 Tannerella sp. | reverse complement strand
TGGCGGAGGAGTCCCTTACGATCCTTCGAAACCGGTAGTACTTTCCAATTTTTTCCCCGATTCGGGGAGAATAATGCAGAAAGTGATTCTCGAAGGAAGTAATTTTGGGAATGACCCGGAGCAAATTAAAGTCTATTTTAACAGGAAACAAGGTAAAGTAATCGGTTCAACCGGTACGCGGATGTATGCCGTAGTGCCTCGTTTACCGGGAGATACCTGTACTGTTACGGTAGTAGTAGGCAGTGATTCATTATCTTATGAATCAAAATTCCGGTATATAATAACTTCTTCCGTGAGTACGATTACCGGTACGGGCAATACAAATCCTTTAAAAACAGGCACTTTGGCGGAAGCTCAATTTCAGGCGAACTACCTGTGCGTTGACAACGAGAAAAATATCTTTGTTGTATCGACCACCGGTGGAGGAACTGTTTTGAAAGTCAACGAAGAGGAAAACACGGTGATTAAGGTATCGGACAATGCTGCGAGCGGAGGTATTAACGGGGAAACGGCTCCTGTCTGTATAAAGGAAACCGGTTCCGTGTTCATTACAGCCCGTATGTTTGAAGAATCTTTCTGGCTACTTGAACCCAGGGCAGGATGGGTTGCAAAGACGCTTAATGTCACTTGGGATCAACCCAGCTGGGGCAGAGGTCCCCGATGCGGAGTTGCATACTGCGAATTGGACGGCATGGTTTATGTGCCTTACTGGAACAACGGGGAAACATGGAGGATCAATCCTGTTACTCTGGACGGAATCTGGACGAAGGCAACCGGTGTAACCGGTAACATTTACGGTGTAGCATTTCATCCGATTCAAAAACATCTCCTGTACGAGGCGTATTCTGAGGATGCGTCCCAACCTCACCGTTTATACATACTTAATATACAAACCAATGAGCACACCCTGTTTGCAGGCTCCGGAATTTCCGGTCATCGCGACGGTGAATTGGATGTCGCAAGATTTAACGATCCGCGCCAGATGGCTTTTGACGAAGACGGGAACTTGTATATAGCAGACAAGAAGAACTATTGTATTCGCAAAATAACAACGGACAACAAGGTGGAAACCGTTATAGGCATGCCGGGCGTGTCCGGGTTTGTTGACGGCAGTAAGGAAGAGGCATTGCTGACAGATCCTACCGGTATCGCAATCGATAGCGAAGGAACGATTTATATTGCAGACGGAGGTCGTTTGAGAAAATTGGCAATAGAATAACTTATACATCATTTCAAAAAAAAAATATCATATACATGAAGAAAATATTAGTTATTATAATGGCATTGTTCAGTTTCTCGCTTTATGCGCAGGAAAATGTTTCATTGACCATTTCGGGCAGCGTGACCGATGACTTGGGAGAAGCAGTCATTGGAGCAGGCGTATATATCAAAGACAGGATATCTGTGGGTACTACTACCGATGTCGATGGTAAATTTACGATTAAAGCGACTAAGGGTGATAAAATCATTGTCGCTATGGTGGGATTCGATAAATACGAATACCTTGTCATGGAAGAAAAAAGAGATCTGTCTGTTGTCATGAAAGGGCATATACTTGAAGAGGTGGTTATTACGGCTTTGGGACAAAAAGAACGTAAAATCAGTACGGTGGCGTCCCTCAGTACAGTAGAGGTGAAGGATTTACAGAGACCCGTCACTTCGGTCGCCAATTTGCTTGGCGGACGTGTAGCCGGTATTATTTCAACACAGATGAGCGGAGAGCCGGGCAAGAACATCGCAGAGTTTTGGGTGCGCGGTATCGGCACATTCGGATACAATCAGGGCGCTCTGGTATTGATTGACGGACTGGAAGGCGACATCAACTCCATAGACCCTGCCGATGTTGAGAGTTTTTCCATCCTTAAAGACGCCTCGGCAACCGCCGTTTATGGCGTACGGGGCGCTAACGGCGTGGTACTGGTAACGACCAAAAGGGGAGAAGCTCAGAAACTGAACATCACGGGACGTGTAAGCATGACCGTATCGCATCTTTCCCGCGTGCCGGAATACCTTCGCGCTTACGATTATGCAAATCTTGTAAACGAAGCGCTTGAAGTACGCGGAGAAACTCCCCGCTACGGCAGGGAAGAAATGTACATTATCCAGGACCATCTTGACCCGGACCTGTATCCCGACGTGAACTGGCAAGATGAAATTCTGAACAGAAATTCAATCAAAAACAATTATTTTATCAGCGGTCGGGGCGGCGGAGAAATTGCACGCTACTATCTCAGTATTGGCGGAAGCAACGAATCGGCAGCCTATAAGGTGGATAAAGAAAGTCCTTACGCATCGAATGTGGGATACAACACTTATAACTACAGGATGAATCTGGATATCAACCTTACCAAAACGACTGTCGCTTACTTTGGTACCGACGGATTTCTTTCCATCCATGACGAACCCGGCGTAGCCAATACCGATTATATCTGGCAAGCCCAGTCAAGTTTGAATCCATTGCTGATACCGGTGATTTATTCCAACGGAGAATATCCCGGAATCGGCGAAAAGGCAGGAATTTCTCCCAGTGTAATGATTAACAGAACAGGAAGCCGTTCGGATCAGGTTTATAAGGGAAAAATGACACTCGCCCTCAATCAGGATTTGGGGATGTTGCTCAAGGGACTTAAAATCAGAGCGCAAGGTTCGTATGATATTTACAGTTACTTCAATGAAAGCCGCTATGTACAACCTTCTCTTCTGCGTGCCACGGGTAGAAATGCACTGGGAGAATTGCAGCTGATTGAAATGCTTCAGGAAATGCCGGCGACATATTCCAACGGTAAAGATCAATTCCGGAAATACCATTTTGAAAGCACCTTGAATTACGAACAGATTTTCAACGCGGATCACCGTGTAGGAGGTCTGGTCTATTATTACATCAACGACCAGAAGCAGGGAAACCAGATAGGCAACCTTGAATCGATACCGTTGAGGTATCAGGGTGTGTCGAGCCGGCTAACATACGGTTTCAGAGATACTTATTTACTTGATTTCAACTTTGGATATTCCGGTTCGGAAAATTTCCAGCCGGGACATCAATACGGGTTTTTCCCTGCAATTGCATTAGGTTGGGTTCCTACAAGCTATGACTTTGTAAGAGACAATATTTCTTTCCTGAGTTTTCTCAAGTTCAGGGCATCTTACGGTACGGTCGGTAATGACCAGATAAGTGGCGCCACACGGTTTCCCTACTTGACGAGAATGAATTTCGGCACGACAGGACCCTGGAATAGCGCTGTGGTTGAATCTATCAGTGAAAGAATTATAGGCGCCGATAATCTCCGGTGGGAAGAAGCGATCAAGGCAAATTTGGGTATAGATATGCACTTGTGGAAAGATAAATTTACCCTTACGGTTGATTTCTTTAACGATGAGCGCGACGGTATTTTCCAGCAGAGAGTGCAAATTCCCGATTTTGTAGGCGCTGTTAACATGCCTTACGGAAATGTGGGCAGGATGCGCAGTTTCGGCTCGGACGGAACAGGCGCTTTTACCCATAATTTCAATAACGATATGGGACTTACAATCAGGGGCAATTTCACTTATGCCAACAACAAGATACTCAATTGGGAAGATGTTAATCAAGCCTACCCCTATATTGAAAAAACAGGTTATCCTTACGGAATACTTCGCGGTTACAGGTCTTTGGGCTTTTTTACAAGTGAAGAAGAGATTCAGTATAGCCCCAAACAGTTTGGAACGCTTCAACCCGGCGACATTAAATACAAAGATGTGAACGGTGACGGTAAAATCAGCGATGAAGACATGGTGCCTCTTTCTTATGGAACCATGCCGCGACTGATGTACGGAATGGGCGGAGAATTTCGCTACAAAGACATTACCTTGGGCATACTTTTCCGCGGTACAGGCAGGACGGATTTTTACCATGTAGGGCAGACGGTTAACAATGAGCTGAACGGTATGGGTTATGTTCCTTTTTATCAGGGAGAAACAGGCAATGTGCTGACGCTCGTCAATGATCCGAAAAATCGCTGGATACCGATGGATTACGCGCTTGCCCATGGCATTGACCCTGCGCTTGCCGAAAATCCCAATGCACTGTTTCCCAAACTGCAATATGGCTACAATGAAAATAATTCGCAGCTTTCCGATTTCTGGAAGGGCGACGCCCGCTATCTGCGCTTACAGGAAATTACACTCAACTATAATCTGAAGAATCTGACGCTCAAGAAAATCGGATTGTCTTCCATAGATATTCAATTGGTGGGAAGTAACCTGTTTATCTGGGACAAGGTGAAAATTTTCGATCCGGAGCAGGCTTCGCGGAACGGTCAGGCTTATCCGATTCCGGCTACTTATACCATACAGTTATATCTCAATATGTAAAAATATAAAATTATGAAATTATGAAAAATAGAATCAAATATTGGACAATAACATGTTTGTCGGTTTTAATCCTGTCATCATGCAGTGATTTTCTGAATATCGACGAATATTTCGACGACGAATTTAAAATCGATTCGCTCTTTACGCAGACAAGATACGTTGAGGATTACATGTGGGGGATATCCGGTATGTTCCCGGACGAATCGACTGTGATAAACGGTTCCCATACTCCGGGTCCCCTGGCTACCGACGAGGGCGTTACTTTGGCAAATCTTAATGGCATGTCTTATGTACTTGGCGAAGTTACTCCGACAAAGCCGGTCTTTACCACGTGGACAAACATGTATAAAGTTATCCGCAAATGCAATAATATTTTTGCAAACATAGACAATGTGCCGGATCTCAAAACCTCCGACTATTTCAACATTATGGGATACACGAGGTTTATCAGGGCTTATGCTTATTATAACATTCTGGTTGACTACGGACCTTTTATCCTTATTGGAGACGAAGTGTTGCCGGTAAATGAAGCAATGGAATATTATGACCGCACACGCTGCACTTACGATGAGGCTGTGGAATACATTTGTTCCGAACTGGAAGAAGCTGCCAAGAATTTACCTGAAAAGCTTTCTCCCCTGTTTTTCGGACGACCTACTAAAGGCGCTGCTTACGGATTGGTAGCCCGTTTGCGGTTGATTCATGCAAGTCCCCTGTTTAACGGAGGTCAGGCAGCCAGTAACTATTTCGGTAACTGGACGCGCAAAACCGATGGCGTGCATTATATTTCGCAAACTGCGGACGAGAAACGTTGGGCATTGGCAGCTGCGACAGCCAAAAGAGTGATGGATATGCAAATCGACGGTCTGCCTTTGTATGAACTCTTTACGGTAGTATCCGATAATAAGACGCCAGCCTTGCCTGCCAATGTTACTTCCGACCCCGATTACTATGAACCCTTCCCTGAAGGAGCGGCGGAGATAGACCCGTTCAAGTCTTATTCCGACATGTTCACGGGCGAAGCCTTGCCGCAGACTAATCCCGAATATGTATGGGGACGTATGGTAGATAATGTTGAATGGGGTGGTACGATGCTGGGTAATACATTTCCCCACTCGCTCGGCGGATTTAATCAAATAGCTGTTACCCAGAAAGTAATTGACGCCTATTCGATGGTGGACGGAAGTTCCATAGAAAACTCTCCGCTTTATTCGGAAACAGGCTTCAGCAATCCTCCGGCGTTTTCAAGTTATCAGTTCGGTAACAGCTCCATTTACAACATGTATGTTAACCGTGAACCCCGTTTTTACGCATCTATCAGTTTCAGTGAATGCTTCTGGGTTTGCGGTTCCACAACCGATGCAAGTAACAAGAACAAAACGGTAAAGTACTATTACAATTCGCAGGACGGTAAAGCCGAAAATGCCAGTGGCTCGGCTTATCCGCTTACCGGCTACATATTAAAAAAATACGTAAATGCTCAGGATGGCGCTTTCAACAGCGCCGGACAAAGGGTTTCAAAAGGATTTGGAATTATCCGTTATGCCGAAATACTGCTTTCCTATGCGGAAGCGTTGAATAACCTGACCGGTTCACATACCGTAGCGCTCGGAGGTGAAACCTACACCTTATCCCGCAATACGGACGAAATCAAGAGCGCCTTTAATCAGGTACGCCACCGTGCAGGCTTGCCCGGAATTACCGGAGACGAAGATGCTGCATCGATTCAGAAACTGATAGAAAAGGAACGTATGGTGGAATTTTTGTATGAGAACCGCCGTTATTACGATGTACGCCGCTGGGGTATTTATGAAGATGCGGAAAACATACCCGTTACAGGTATGAATATGGACGCCGATATAGGAAGTTTTTACCAGAGAGTTGTGCCGGTAGGTTCGCATATTGCCAATCGCATTGTTCACAAACGACTGGTATTTCTACCCATTTCCCGCAATGAGCTGAAACGCTTGCCTTCACTTGATCAGAATCCCGGATGGTATTAAAAATTAAGAATTAATTAAAAACAAAATGACTATGAAATATTTCAATATATTCAAAAAATGCTTGTTGCCGGTTATGACTGTAACAATCATTGCCTCTTTTGTCTCATGTAACGAATATGAGATGTTTGAAGCGGAACAGTACAAAAATGTGTTTGCCGTTGTAAGCGAAGATGGCTACAATGTTTTTCAGGTGGAACATGACCTCGAAATACCGGAATCGACCGGTTATGTTTCGTTTTCGTGCGGAGGAACAAATTCCACCGAAAAGGATATTGTAGTATCCATGACGCCGGATCTGACGGCTTTCGATAAATACAACGAAGGAAATTTCGGTTCGACGAAGGAAAAGTTTGCAAAATTGATGTCTGGAGATATGTATGACATCAATTCCTACACTTTTACCATTCAAAAAGGAGAACACAGCGGACGTCTGCCTATCCTTGTCCGTCCGGAAGGTCTTTCTCCCGATTCCGTTTACATGATACCCCTGAAAGTAAATAATTTTACCGAATACGAGGTGAATCCCGAAAAAAACAATGTGCTTTATCAGGTTTTGATAAAAAACAAATATGCAGCACAAAAAAATCTGACTTCTTATAATTTTGTCGGCTATCGGGACGGACAACTTGTTATGGGTGTAAAAACGATGCACCCGCTTACTAAAAACAGGGTTAGGATTATGGTCGGACAGGAAGCGTTTCAGGCAGACCTTGCCACAATCAACAGTAAAGCAATTGTTTTGGAAGTTCAAGACGATAACAGCGTAAAACTCCTGCCTTACAGGGCAGGCGGAATGACGGTCGAACAATTGGATGGCGATCCTGACTTTCCCAATATATTCAAGATTGAGAATGACGGATACAGAACATATAAGACGTTCCTGCTACATTATAAATATGGAGGAGGAACCGAAATGAAAGAAGAGTTGCGTCTTGAAACAAAAGAAAATGAATAAAAACTTTTAATCAATAAAAAAAAATGAGAACAAAATTCATATACATGTTTTTTCTTTCAGCCATATTATCGGCTTGTAACGACTTCAGCCTTAATGACCGAACGCCGGCTGTTTCCGGAATATACGTAAACCAATCCTCGGTAGTAGTACTTGTGGGTGACAAGTTGCAACTTACGGCAAGTCCGATGTCTGCTACTTTTTCTTGGGAAAGTGTCGATCCGTCGGTTGTTGCGGTAAGTGCAACGGGCGAAATAACGGCTGTGGGCGAGGGAAGTACCGATATCATCGTTACGCTTGCCGGTACTGATATTCAAACCCAAATTTCTGTGGTAACAAAGAACAAAGTCTATCTGGAGAGCATAAAAATAAGTAGTGCTTCACTGGAGATGCGTCTCGGCGGAACAGACCGTTTGATTGCCACTGCCGAACCGGCTTATATTATTACGGTTCCATACGATGAACTTACATGGACAAGCAGCAATCCCTCCGTAGTTACGGTAAATCAGTTCGGCGATGTTACGGCTGTGGGCAGAGGAAGAGCTAAAATCATTGTCAGCAGCGGAAATATCAAGAGCGAAACCGATGTGCTTGTTTACGAGATTCAAACCCCCGACCGGTCAGCCTTCAGCATTGCCGGGGTATCCGACCAGACAGAATGGGACGGCGGCGGCGTAAATGTTATCCTCGAACAGTTTGAACCGTATCTGGTGCAGGATAGATTCTGGCACTCCATGTGGCACGACGGTAACGCTCCGCTTCCACACTGGGTAGTCATTGATATGGGAAAGGAGCGAACGGTAGCTTCCGTTGCGGTATATCGCAGGTTTGGTAACACCGATACCAAAACAGTCCGGTCGTATGTCGGCAATGATCCGAACGCGAATGCTTCGACATGGGAGTTCTTCGGGGAGAATCAATTTCCGGGCTACTGGGGCTGGGACTGGGGTAATGTTGGCGGCACCTTCTGGTTCTTGAGCGCCACCCATTCTGTAGCAGAACTTAAAAACATGAAAAAGGGTCGTTACCTGAAAATAGTCCTGCCTGACAGTTACAGGGAACCTTTTACGTCATTGAGTCAGGTTCGTATTACCGAAGTGGTGGAATAACTTAAAAGTAACCTGAATGAAAATTCTTTTTATATATTTGCATTTCTTTTGCGCGTGGCAGCTATGCCATGCGCAAAAGAATATTCAATGGGTATGTACAACAGCAGAGGCAGTATGGGAGACGCAGAAAACGGACAACATGCAGGCGACGGAAGACCGCCCTGTTGACGTGGAAGTTGATCTTTTAAACCCGCAACAGACCATTGACGGTTTCGGTTCTTGTTTCAACGAAATGGGATGGACTTCCCTGAGTTATCTGAGCGAGACTGACCGGCAAGTTGTGTTGAAAGAACTGTTTGAGCCACGCACAGGCGCAAATTTCACGATTTGCCGCATGCCGGTAGGCGCTAACGACTTTTCCCTCAACTGGTATTCCTACAATGAGACAGACCGCGACTTCAAAATGAAAAAGTTCTCCATAGACAATGACAGGGAAACGCTCATCCCGTTTATCAAAAGCGCATTAAGGTATAACCCCGACCTGAAAATCTGGGCTTCACCGTGGTCTCCTCCTGTCTGGATGAAAGAGAATCGCCATTATGCCTGTCAATTTGGAGAAAACGACATCAAACCGGAGCAGGTTCGCCGTGAAGGAGTCAACATGTTCATTCAGGAAGATGCCTATTTCAAGGCTTACGCACTCTATTTCACCAAATTTATCAAGGCTTACCGTGCTGAAAAAATAGCTGTTTTTATGGTGATGCCCCAGAACGAATTTAATTCCTGCCAGCCGTTTCCGAGTTGTACATGGCTTCCGTCAGCTCTGAACAAGTTTGTCGGCAAGTATCTTGGTCCTGAGATGAAAAAACTTGGCGTAGAACTTATGTTCGGCACGATGGAACGCCCCCATCCGGCTATGGTGGACACGCTGCTACAGGATACCGAAAGCGGTAAGTACATCACGGGCGCCGGTTTTCAGTGGGACGGGAAACATGCCGTCGCTACGATTCATAAAAACTATCCGGCTCTCAAGCTATACCAGACCGAGCAGGAGTGTGGCAATGGCGTCAATGACTGGGGGTTTGCAATGTATGCCTGGGGGCTGATGAAGGATTATGTCAACAACGGCGTCAATGTTTATGAATACTGGAATACATCGCTCGAAGAAGGCGGGACAAGCCGGTGGGGTTGGCGGCAAAATTCGCTTGTAACAGTCAATGCAAAAGACAAAACGTATCAGTTTACCTACGATTATTATGTGATGAAACACGCAAGCCATTTCGTATTACCGGGCGCAAAAAAATTGCCTGCGACCGGCAATTTTACAGATTTGCTTGCGTTTCGTAATCCGGAGGGCAGTTTTGTCATCATCCTGAGAAATGGAGAAGATAAAATTGCAAAACCCGTCATCCGCATGGGCAAATATACGTTTGCTCCACAGTTGAAACCCAATTCATTAAATACGATTTTAATTAAATAAATAAATGGCTGATAAATATCTTTTCCCGTTTCTGCTAATGCTTGCCTGCCTGTTTGCCTGCAACGAGAAAAAAAAGAATGTTGACGATCCCGTTTCAACCGGTCCAATAACCGGCATTGAATGGGATGCGGGCAGTTTGAAACGTATATCTATAATAGGCGTTTATCCACGTCTGGCGATTCTTGCCGACAAGTCGCTTGCTGCCGTATATGAAGACGGTCAGGGACATTGTGCATTCAAACAGAGCGTGGACGGAGGCGCTACATGGAGGAATCCTGTCATCGTTTTTCAGCAGTTTCAGGCTCAGAAAGAGAACAGCGCCTGTCTGGTCGATGTCTCCAATCCCGAAATTATACAGCTGGAAAACGGGGAAATACTCGTTGCCTGCAATTACCGTCCTCAAAAGGCTGAAATCACCCCCTTTGCCATAGCAGTAAAGAAAAGTCGCGACAATGGCAAGACATGGACAGACGCCCAAGTAGTTTATGAAGCCGGCGAACGGTTTTCCGACGGTTGCTGGGAGCCTTCGTTTTTGCAATTGCCCAATGGTGAGATACATCTCTATTTTGCTAATGAAGGACCTTATACACAATCCAGCGAACAGGAGATATCCCTGCTGAGGTCGCACGATAACGGCGATACATGGGGTGATCTTGCAACGGTTTCTTTCTTTGCGGGTAGCCGCGACGGGATGCCGGTTGCCGGAATTGTCGGAAACGAGTTGGTTGTTGTTATTGAAGACAACCATATAGTGGATTTCAAGCCCGGCACAGTCCGTTCGACCCTGCAAGACAACTGGTCTTCTCCCGTTTTATCCAATTCGCCAAACCGGGCTTATGCCTTGTCCGATCCCATTCCGGATAACGTTTACATGGGAGCGCCATATCTGGCAACGCTGTCATCCGGAGAGACCGTCATCTCTTATCAGACGGATGAAGGTCATCCGGGGCATAACACCATCGAAGTAGCCATTGGCGACAAAAACGCACGCAATTTCAGTAAACGCTCCAGACCGTTTGCCTCTTCATCCCTGACGGGCGAATGGGCGAGTATCATTGTGTTAGACGCCCAAACCGTGGCGGTAGTAGCTTCCATGTCCGACGGAGGAGCATGGATGATAAAAGGAAAAATTAATAATTCTATATAAATTAAAGGATGAAAAAATATGTATTATCAACATGGATAGCCTTGTTATGCTTTGCGGGTTTCCCGGCAAATGCCGAAGATAAACCCAATTCAAGATACGGAGGAGTACAAACAGGCGCTATTACATACAGTTTCAGGGAGATGCCGGATCAATCGCTCAATGCGGTGCTGGACTATATCGTGCAATCGGGACTGAGTTCCGTAGAACTGATGGGCGACGTCGTCGAACGCTATGCAGGTATTCCTGCCGACAATCAGCGGGAGTGGCGTATCAATGCGTCTATGGACAAGTTCGGGGAGGTAAAAAGAATGTTTGACGCCAAAGGCGTTAAGATTCATTTGCTGAATACGTACAGTTCCAACTGGTCGGACGAAGAAATCGACTATATTTTCAATGTCTGCCGGACGCTTGGCGCCAAGGGTATTTCCACCGAATTGACGGAAGAAACGGCGAAACGTCTGGCTCCGTTTGCCGATAAACACAAATTGTACGTCGTTTTACACAACCATTACCAACCCGGCGAGCCAGATTTCAGTTTCGAGAAGATACTGGCGCACGGAAAACGCTTGATGCTGAATCTGGATGTAGGACACTACTTCGGCATTACGGGCAAAAATCCCTGCGATGTGATTAAACGGTTGCACAACCGCATTGCAAGCCTGCACCTCAAAGACAAGACAGGCGCTTTGGCAACTCCTCCAAACACGAATATGCCCTGGGGACAAGGGCAAACACCCCTGAAAGAAATATTGTTGCTGTTGCAAAAGGAAAAATGGTTTCATATAAACTGCGACATTGAACTGGAATATGGCGTTCCGCAAGACTCCAATCCGGTACGGGAAGTTGCAAAATGCGCCGCCTACTGCCGGTCTGTACTGGCGTCCGTGAAACTCCCCGCCTACCTGACCGACAACATGATGGTACAGCGTGATAAACCTGTCAAACTTTACGGTTGGGCGGCAAAAGGCGAAACGGTTACAGTCAGTCTGAACGGACAAAAGGCTGCCGGTAAAGCCGATAAGGATGGCTTGTGGCAGATAGTCCTGAACCCGCTTCCCGTTGGAGGTCCCTATGAAATGAGTATTCAGGGGAAGGATGATATCATCCGCATCGGTAACATTCTTTCGGGCGACATCTGGGTTTGTAGCGGGCAATCGAACATGGAATGGTCATTGCGTGGAATAAACCATGCGGAAAAAGAAATTGCCGACGCCAATTATCCGAAAATAAGACTGCTGACGGTATATAAACAAATTTCAGGCGTTTCGGAAAAAGATGCAAGAATGAGCGGCTGGAGCGAATGTTCACCCTCGACGGCGGCAGATTTTTCCGCAGTTGGCTATTTGTTCGGACGAAACCTGCATAAAGAATTGGATGTTCCTGTCGGTCTCATCAATACTTCGTGGGGCGGAACTATCATAGAAACATGGATGAGCCTCGACGCCATCAAAGCCTTTCCCCAGTACGGGGAACAGGTAAAGGAAGAACTCGCTCCCAATTTCGCCGGAATGACAAAATCAATTGAAACCAACGAGGATGTATCCAACGATCCCGGTTTGAAGGAAGCATGGTACAAACAGGGAAAAACCGGTTCGGAATGGCAGAAAATCGATGTACCTTCCTTGTGGGATGGATTCAACAATTCCAGAGTGGGATGGTATCATACGCAATTTTCCCTGACGGAGGAACAGGCTCAATCGCCCGTCGAAATCTTTCTGGGTTTTATCGACGATAACGATGAAACCTATCTTAACGGACAGAAAATCGGCGCTACCGACGGATCTGACAAAAACCGCCTCTATAAAGTGAACAAAGGCTTGCGTTCTGGAATCAACGATTTATACGTCAGAGTAATAGACTTGGGAGGGGCTGCCGGATTTTCTTCCGCTCCCGAATGTCGTACAAGCCACGGGATGATACCCTTGGCAGGTAAATGGGATTTCCGGAAGTCCATAACTATCATTTCCCATCCGAATGCTTACCCCTCTCTATTGTACAACGCCATGATCGCTCCACTCATCCGGTATCCCGTAAAGGGCGCAATATGGTATCAGGGCGAGTCTAACGCCTGGGCGGGACAACGCTATGAAAAACTTTTCCCTGCCATGATAAACGACTGGCGCGCTGCATGGGGACAAAACGATCTGCCTTTCTACTTCGTGCAGTTGGCTAATTTCGGCGCTCCGGCGGAACAGCCTGCCGAAAGCGACTGGGCGGAATTGCGCGAAGCCCAGCACAAATCTCTCAATTTGCCCAACACCGGCGAAGCGGTTATTATTGACATCGGCGAGGCTAACGATATTCACCCGAGAAACAAGCAGGATGTTGCTTACAGATTAGCGCTTAATGCTTTGGCAAAAACTTACGGAAAACCGGTCGAATATTCCGGACCCAAATACAGGGATATGAAAGTAGAAGGCAACAGCGTTGCGCTTTCTTTCGATAACATTGCCCAGGGATTGTATGCCAAAAACCGTTATGGCTACCTTTGCGGCTTTACCATTGCAGGCGCGGACAGGAAATTTTACTGGGCAAATGCTTTCATACGGGGAGACAAGGTTTATGTCAGCAGCGAGCGTGTAATTTCGCCTGTTGCCGTCAGATACGCATGGTCGAACAATCCGGATGACGCAAATCTGTACAATTCTGCGGGTTTGCCTGCTTCGCCTTTCCGCACCGATGACTGGAAAGGTATTACTTCTGAATAATAAATAATAATTTTAAAAAAAAAGTGAAATGAAAAAAACGATTTTAATGCTTTTCATGTTTGTAATGTTTCTGGGTGTTTCAGCGCAGAAATTCGAAGATTTGGCCAAAACCCCGCCCATGGGCTGGAATAGTTGGAATGGATTCAAATGTGATGTCAGTGAAAAACTGATCATGGAGAACGCCGACTTCCTGGTGAGTAGCGGGATGGCAGACGCCGGTTACGAGTACATTGTGATTGACGACTGCTGGCAGGTTGACCGTGACGAAAACGGCGAAATCGTCGTTGACAAGGAACGATTTCCGAACGGGATGAAATACTTAGCCGACTACATTCATTCAAAGGGGTTGAAATTCGGCATTTATTCCTGTGGCGGGACAAAAACCTGCGCGGGAAGGCCGGGAAGTAGCGGCTATGAATTTCAGGATGCCCGCACGTACGCCCGCTGGGGAGTGGACTACCTGAAATACGACTGGTGCTATGCCACCATCCAAACCGCGCAGACTTCATATACCCTGATGCGTGATGCGCTGTACAAGGCCGGCCGGCCGATTGTATTCAGCATTTGCGACTGGGGAACGACCAGGACCTGGGAATGGGCCGGTCAGGTTGGACACCTCTGGCGGACCACCGGCGATATTGTGGACCGGTGGGATTCCATGATGGACATTTTCGATAGACAAAAAGACCTTGCTAAATATGCCGGTCCCGGTCACTGGAACGATCCCGACATGCTGGAAGTAGGGAACGGGGGCATGACCAATGAAGAATATAAAACACATTTTTCACTTTGGTGTATGTTGGCATCTCCGCTGATGGCCGGGAACGACCTGCGGAACATGACTAAAGAAACGCTTGCGATCCTCGCCAATAGTGAAATGATTGCAGTTAATCAGGATACCCTGGGTAAACAGGCCACTTGCATGCGCGACAACGGCGACTATGAGATCTGGATCAAAAAACTGGCGGGTGACGAAAAAGCGGTTTGCCTGCTGAATCGCAGCGACGAGACGAAAACGGTAGAGGTGAACCTGCCTGTGGTGTTGATAGCCACCGATAATTATTTTGGGCCCGATTCCTATAAGTTGGACGATTATATCCTGAGGGACTTATGGGAACATAAAAACGTGAAGACGGACGGAGACCTGATTAAAGTTACTTTACCTCCTCACACAGTGAAGGTTTACCGGTTTTGTAAAAAAGTAACATATAAAACAGGGCCAAATACTTAAAGATGCTCGGAATAACAGGATGAAAAATGAATTTCTTATAATTGTTTTGTCGCTTCTGGCAGGCTGTAACCGGGAGTACCAGACGCCATATATAAAAAGCGACCTGCGTGCGCCGGCTTATCCCCTGGTGACGATCGACCCATACACCAGCGCATGGTCGTTTACAAATAATTTGTACGACGACCATGTACGGCACTGGACAGGCGAAGCCTTTCCGCTAACGGGAACAATTTGCGTGGATGGTGAAAATTATCGTTTTATTGGAGTGGAAGACACGCTGGAGGTAGTTGCAAGTACGGCAAAACAAGAGCCTTGGACGGGTCGTTATATCCATAAAAAACCTGTCCGGGGGTGGGAAAAGATCGAATATGACGACAAATCCTGGCAAGAGGGGAAAGCGGCTTTTGGAAGTTGGAACATGGGAGGCGTCAATACTCCCTGGGAAGGCGATAATACGGATATATGGGTGCGCAGGGAAATTATTCTGGACGAAGACCTTTCCTCCGATAAAAGTGTGAAACTCGAATATTCCCACGATGACTGCTTTGAACTGTATATAAACGGAATAGAGGTGGTTAACACGGGATATGCGTTTCGTAGCAATGTATTTACATCCCTTCCCGAAGAAGTTTTGCAAACATTGAAAAAAGGAAAAAATGTGATTGCGGCACATTGCCACAATACGATCGGTGGCGCTTTGGTCGATTTCGGACTGTACAGGAAAATACAAACAGATACAAGTCATAAAAAAACCGCTGTCCAGCAATCGGTTGATGTACAGGCAACACAGACATACTACCATTTTACCTGCGGTCCGGTGGACTTGAAAGTGGTCTTTACAGCGCCACTCCTGATGAACGACCTTGAACTCCTTTCGCGACCGGTCAATTATCTGTCCTACGAAATTATACCGACTGACGGTCAGCCGCATCAGGTTGAGATGAATTTCGAGGCTTCGCCTGCCTGGGCATTGGACAGAATATATCAGGAAAGTATTTCGGAAACTTATGAAAAAGAAGGACTTGTTTTCCTGAAAACCGGTAGTAAATCGCAGAATATTCTTGAAAAAAGCGGAGATAACGTCCGCATCGACTGGGGGTATTTTTATCTTTGTGCGGAAAAATCCAATGCAACTTGCAAGGTTGCTGACAGTAAACTGTCTATTTCACAAACATTTGCTTCCGTACGTAAACACCAGTCCGGGAAAATCATGCTCGGTTACGACGATTTGTATTCCATTCAATATTTTGGAAAAAACCTTCGTCCGTATTGGAATCGCGAAGGCAACCGTTCCATTGAATCCGTTTTTACACAAGCCAATACGGAATTTGCCCGTCTTAAAGCAGATTGCAATAAGTTCGATTACGAATTGATTTCAAAAGCGGCTGAAATCGGAGGCAAGGAATATTCCGAACTTTGTGTTCTGGCTTACCGTCAGGCGCTTGCGGCGCATAAACTTGTGCAGTCGCCCGATGATGGCGCATTACTTTATTTTTCGAAAGAAAATTCCAGTAATGGCTGTATCGGAACGGTTGACGTTACTTTTCCCGCCTCGCCGCTCTTCCTGCTTTACAATCCCGAACTGCTCAAAGGCATGCTCAATCCCATCTTCCACTACAGCGAAAGCGGAAAATGGAAACACCCTGTGGCAGCGCACGACCTCGGCGCTTATCCAAAGGCTAACGGTCAGGGCGAACAGGTCGTCATGCCTGTCGAGGAATGTGGCAACATGCTGATTCTTACAGCCGCCCTTGCCGTTGTAGAAGGTAATGCCGGATATGCGGAAAAACACTGGGAAACGCTTACTGACTGGATGAATTATTTGATGGAAAAAGGACTTGATCCGGAAAATCAACTTTGTACCGATGATTTTGCCGGACACTTGGCGCACAATGCCAATTTATCTGTTAAAGCCATCCTTGGTATAGCATCTTACGGTAAACTTGCCGGAATGCTTGGAAAAAAGGATATTGCGGAAACTTATATTAACAAAGCCAAAGAAATGTCCAAAGAATGGGTGGCAATGGCAGACGACGGCGATCATTTTCGTCTGGCTTTTGACCGTCCGGATACATGGAGTCAGAAATATAATCTCGTCTGGGATAAAATATTGAATTATAATTTGTTTCCTGAATCCGTGGTGGAGAAGGAAGTCAATTATTACCTGACAGTACAAAATGAATATGGTTTGCCCCTGGATAGCCGAATGGACTATACCAAAAGCGACTGGGTGATGTGGACGGCTACACTGGCGCAAAATAAAGAAACATTTGAACAGTTCGTCCATCCCCTGTATCGTTTTATGAATGAAACTACTGACCGGCTTCCCATGACAGACTGGTATTATACCAACAGTCAAAAACATGTTGGATTCAGCGCCCGTTCTGTTGTAGGCGGCTATTTTATGAAAATGCTGGAAGAGAAACTGAAAAAACCGCATATCGGGGAATATGCAGGCAGAGAACCGTCTCTTGCCCAAACGCCGCCTATGGGCTGGAACTGTACTTACTGCCTCGGTACTGAATATACCGAAGATACGATCAGGAAAGTAGCCCGGTTTGTCGAAGACAAAATGAAAAAGTTCGGCTATCGTTACATCATCCTTGATTTGGGATGGTCTTTCGAGGAAGGGCTGAATATCATCAATTATCATACATTGAAAAATCCGCCCCAGTGTTTGGATAAATACGGGAGACTCATTCCCAATCCGGTGCGTTTTCCCTCTTCGGCAGGAGGAAAAGGCTTCAAGCCGCTGGCGGATGACTTGCACCGTATGGGGCTTAAACTCGGCATCCATGTGATGCGTGGCGTCCCCTGGCAGGCGGCGGACAGGAAAACCCCAATCAAGGGGAGTTCACATACGGCAGACGAAATCGCTTCGGATGAAGGACTTTGCGGCTGGTTTCACGGCTTAAAAACGGTGAATATGTCAAAACCCGGCGCACAGGAGTATTACAATTCGATTTTTGAAATGTACGCCGAATGGGGAATAGACTTTGTCAAGGTGGACGATATCGCCATTCCATACGCCGAATCTGAAATAACGGCGGTACACAAGGCTATTGAAAAGACGGGACGACCGATAATTCTTGAAATAACACCCGGACCTTCCCCGATAGAACAAATAGAACACCTCCGACAGAACGCCAACCTGTGGCGTATCAATACCGACTTCTACGACCATTGGCGGTTTGTGGAAGAAGCCTTCGGATGTTGCCGAAAATGGCAAGGCTTGACACAACCGGGGCATTGGACGGACTGCGACCTTTTGCCCTTTGGCGGAAAACTGCGCAAACTTGGTTTCGACGATTATCTTCTGGGCGTATTCAACTTGAAACGGGAAGAAATCATGGACGAATATTCCCGTTTTACGGATAACGAAAAACAAACCGTCCTGACGCTCTGGTCTATTTTCCGGTCGCCTATCATCCTCAGCGGATACCTGCCGGAAATGACCGATTTTGAATACAAACTGCTTACCAACAGCGATGTGATTGCTATGAATCAACACTGCATAAACAGCAGGGAAATAAGAAACGGAGAACATGAAATCATCTGGACGGCAGATCATCCCGAAACAGGCAGCAAATACGCAGCCCTGTTCAATCTGCGCGCAGACAAATACGCGACCCTTCAACTTGTTTTTTCCGAACTGGATATTGTGGGGAAATATCGCATACGGGACATTTGGAACAACAAAACGCTGGGCGTTTTCGACGATGCAGTAGAAGTGGATGTGCCGCCTCACGGCTGCATTCTGCTGGAATTAAAAAATAAATAGCAAGTACTTAACATAAATAATTCTTTATTTTAAAAAATAATAAATATGACAACAAGAAGAGATTTTATCCGCAAAGCGGGATTGATGGGAGTGGGAATGACATTCGCACCATACATCATGAGAGTTGCCGCTAACAATAAAATCGGTGCAAACGACAAAATAAACGTAGGTTTAATCGGTTGTAACGGTATGGGATTTGAAGATTTGAAAACATTTCTCACAAATCCGGAAGTAGAATGTGTGGCTATCGCCGACATCGACGAGAATGTGTTGAATCAACGCGCTGCCGAAACGGAAAGAATCAGCGGCAAGAAAGTGAAAAACCTGTACAAAGATTGGCGTAAACTAATAGACAATAAGGATATTGATGTAGTAATTATCGGAACTCCCGATCATTGGCATTGCCTCCAGTTGGTGGCTGCATGTGAAGCGGGCAAGGACGTTTATTGTGAAAAACCCTTGGGTAACAGTATTGAAGAATGTAATGTTATGCTTCGGGCTGCCGAAAAATACAAGCGGGTAATCCAGATCGGACAGTGGCAGAGGAGCGATCCGCACTGGAATGATGCAGTCAAATTCCTGCGTAGCGGTCAACTCGGCAAGATTCGCACTGTACGGGTATTTTCTTATCAGGGGTGGTTGTCCTCCATTCCGGTCAAATCTAACGAACCCGTACCTCCCGGCGTTGATTACGACATGTGGCTGGGTCCGGCGCCTGCAAGACCTTTCAATCCCAACCGTTTTCATTTTACTTTCAGATGGTTCTGGGACTATGCAGGCGGACAAATGACCGACTGGGGAGTACATCTCCTCGACTTTGCCCTTTACGGCATGGATGTTACCATGCCCAATTCCATCATGGCTTCGGGCGGCAAATTCGGCTATCCCGATGACGCCTGCGAAACTCCCGATTTATTGCAGACTATCTATACTTTCGATGGTTTTACCATGCTTTGGGATCATGCCATCGGCATCAACGACGGCGCTTACGGTCGCCAACACGGAATTGGTTTCGTGGGAGAAAACGGCACTTTAGTCATCGACCGCGAAGGTTGGGAAGTAATTCCCGAAAAAGTAGGCGGACAACGTATGGACGCTGTTCCTTTAACGCCAAGTTATGGCGGCGGCGGATTAAATCTGCATGTCAAAAATCACCTGGAATGTATCAAAAGCCGTAACAGGAATACAAATGCCAGCATAGAAATAGGCGCTCACACAGCCAAATTCTGTCACTTGGGTAATATTGCTTACCGCACAGAGAAAAAAATTACCTGGGACGGAAAGAGTTTCCACGATCGGGACGCTGACAAATACTTGGTGAAGGAATACCGTAATCCTTGGAAATTACCGAAAATTTAATCAATAAAACAATATAAAATAAAATAACAGATGAATAATAGAATTTTATACTTATATGGAATATTCCTTTGGGTTTGCCTGCTGTGTTTTTCCGCCCAAAGCAACGCTCAAAACAATCAGCTTGTCTGCAAGTTGCCAACCCCCTGGACAGACAAAATAAATCCCGGTCTGCCATTGCCCGAATATCCGCGTCCTTTGCTGGAACGAAAGGATTGGCTTAACCTGAACGGTACGTGGGAATATGCCATCAGGGATAAAGACTCGATACAGCCTGCTTCATTCGACGGGAAAATCTTAGCGCCTTTCGCCGTGGAATCTTTCTTGTCCGGTGTGCAGAAAACAGTGAATGAGAAACAGGAACTTTGGTATAAACGTACGTTTTCCATCCCCGCTTTATGGAAAGGAAAACACATAAGACTGAATTTCGGAGCAGTCGATTGGCGTGCCGACGTGTTTGTGAATGACATTTTCATCGGCTCGCACCAAGGTGGATATACCCCTTTCTCATTCGATATTACCCCGTTTTTGTTGGCTAAAGGCGAAGAAAAATTAGTCGTTCGTGTATGGGACCCGACGGATAAAGGCTTTCAGCCGCTCGGAAAACAATTTCAAGAACCGACAGGTATTTTATATACTTCCGTTACAGGTATTTGGCAAACCGTATGGCTCGAACCGGTTTCGGACAACTATGTAACAGACGTCTGCAATATCCCCGACATAGACCGTGAAAAACTGGATATCACGGTCAGAACAGCCAATGAACACAACAATGATGTCATTGAAGTAAAGGTTTTGGACAAGGGAAAACTGATAGGAACTACTAAAGGACTTGCGAACATGAACTTACAAATTCCGGTGGAAAATCCGAAATTGTGGTCGCCCGAATCGCCTTATCTTTATGAAGTGGAAATCAATGTTTTCCGTTCCGGTAAAATCGTGGATAAAGTTTCTTCCTATACCGCTATGCGCAAAATTTCTACTGCCCGTGACGCCAATGGCGTCCTGCGTTTGCAGTTGAACAACAAGGACTGCTTTCAGTACGGTATCCTCGATCAGGGCTACTGGCCGGATGGACTTTATACGGCGCCGACCGACGAAGCCTTGCTTTTTGATATTATAAAAGCAAAAGAGTTGGGATATAACATGATACGCAAACATGCGAAAGTAGAGCCGGCACGGTGGTACTACCATTGCGACAGGGAAGGCATCCTCGTCTGGCAAGATATGCCCGGCGGAGAAATTGGAGGGAATGATTTTTCCCAGAAAGAATTTAACGGCGGAAGCGACAAGATACGCACAACGGAGTCAAAAGAAAATTATTATCAGGAATGGAAGGAAATTATCAATTGCTGCATTTCCAATCCTTCGGTGGTGGTCTGGGTGCCTTTCAACGAGGGATGGGGACAGTTTGAAACGGAAAAGGTCGTCGAATTTACAAAAAGACACGACCCGTCTCGCCTTGTCGATCCGGCAAGTGGCGGCAATCACCGTCCATGCGGCGACATTATTGATTTACATAATTATCCCGAACCGAGTTTGTTCCTGTATGAATCGCAGCGTGCTACCGTACTTGGAGAATACGGCGGAATAGGCTGGCCGATGGATGGACACCTCTGGGTGGACAAAAGTTGGGGATATGTACAGTTTAAAAGCAAGGAGGATGTGACCGTACAATATGTAAAATATGCGAAAGACTTACAAAATCTTGTGAAATATGGCTTTTCAGCTGCTGTTTATACGCAGTTGACCGACATCGAAAGCGAAGTCAACGGACTGATAACTTACGACCGCAAGGAAATAAAAGTGAACACTGACGAAATCCGAAAAGCCAATCAGTCGGTAATAAACGAATTAATGAAGAATAAAAAATCAGAATGATTAAAAGCAGTATTATCTTATTTACGGCAATTCTCTGTTTCAGCGCTTGTTCGCAACGGCAAGCCGGAGTTGTTCCGGTTGTCCCTCCCGACACGGAAATCAATCGCAGTTTCGGTAATCATGATGCAAAGCTTTTTGCGAATCCACCCGCAGTCTATCACCCCGAAACATGGTTTCACTTTATTGGAGGAAATGTATCAAAAGAAGGGATTACTACCGACCTTGAAGCCATAGCGTCGGCAGGCATCTCCGGTATCCAGCTGTTTCACGGGCAATTCGGCGGACCCTGGCCGGGTATGGACAAACAAATTACCTGTCTCAGTCCGTCTTGGGATGATGCCGTGAAACATACCGCAGAAGAATGTCGCCGTCTGGGCTTGCGGTTTACGATGCAGAACTGCCCCGGATGGGCTATGTCGGGAGGTCCCTGGGTTGAACCTTCCAATGCGATGCGCCATCTCGTTTACAGCCGTACAGATGTTGCGGGTGGCGCTGTGGACATGACGCTTCCGCTGCCTCAACCAAGCGACGAAGATTGGCGCGATTACAAGGATGTGGCGATAATTGCATTTCCTACTCCCGTCGGCGATACAGGCGAACCGCTTCGTCCTCAACAAGCTAAAAGCAGCGAAAACCTGCCATGGAAAGACTTTATCTCAGGCGTATCAAAAGACCCGCTCCATTTTGACCCCGTCGCGCAGGATAATCCCCATCGGGTCGAGGTCACATTCCCCGAACCGACGGCGTTGCGTACCATAGAATTTTCCAGCGTGCAGAGTTTCAATAACGGCAGATGCTATGAACCGGGCGTGAAAGTCAATGTGCAGGCTCTTTTCCCCGACGGGAAGACTGCCGACGTGTTGAACGCCGATATTCCCTGGGGCAGCTGGCAAGACGACCGTCCCCTTTCTCTGGCTTGCAATGAAGTGAAAAACGTTCGTACTTATCGCATTTCCTTTTCAAACCGTCATGACATGCTGCTTTTCTCCCTGCGTCTGTATTCCGCTGCCCGCAAGAACAACTGGGAAACCGAAGCGGGATGGTGTTTGCGGGGATTGGAAAGAGCGGGTGAAAATCCCGAACAGTCGCCCGAAACTTTTGTAAACAGTAAAAACATACTTGATATATCAAACGAAATGGATGCCTCCGGAAAACTTCAATGGACAGCGCCCGAAGGCAACTGGAGCATCCTGCGCATAGGACATGTCAATACCGGTATGCAAAATGCTCCGGCGCCTCCCGAAGGTACGGGCTGGGAATGTGATAAACTCTCCGAAGCCGGACCCAATGCTCACTTCGCAGGATACATCGGCAGGATAGCCGACGGTCCCCTTGCAGGCGGACTGCTGAACGGACTGCTCCTCGACAGTTGGGAATGCAAGACCCAGACTTGGACAGACAATATGGAAGCCGGGTTTTCCGACAGAAACGGCTATCCGCTACGACTGTGGTTGCCCGCAATGTTCGGATATGTAGTGAGCGATCACGAGACAACTACACGTTTCCTGCTTGACTGGCGGGCAACCATCGGCGACCTGTTCGTAAACAGGTTTTACGGTCGCATGACCGAACTTGCAGCGGAAAAAGGGATGAGCGTTGCTTATGAAACTTCCGCGGGCGATGTTTTTCCTGCCGACATCCTCGAATACTACAAATATGCCGACGTACCGATGTGCGAATTTTGGCAACCCTTTTCCGATACTTACGTAGGCGCCCTCAATTTCAAACCTGTCAAGCCCACAGCATCGGCAGCACGGCTTTATGGCAAGCCCCGCGTGGCTGCCGAAGCCTTCACCTCCTTCTCGCTGACCTGGGACGAACATCTCTCCATGCTTAAAGAGGTGAACAACGTAAAAGCCGTTGAAGGAGTCACGCATCAAGTCTTTCACACCTATACCCACAATCCGCAAAAACCTTTCCTGCCGCCCGGAACTTCATTCGGCTCCGGAATAGGCACTCCCTTTCTACGCGGACAGACATGGTGGAAACATGTCCCTGAATTTGTCGCCTGTCTTTCGCGGTGCAACTATCTGCTTGAACGCGGTAAGCCGGTTTCCGACGTGTTATGGTATCTGGGCGATGAAATCAACTATCACCCCGACCAGTATGCCCCTTTCCCCGCAGGTTTCAAATATGATTACTGCAACCCGGACATCCTGCTCAACAGACTATCCGTGCGCAACGGAAAGATTGTCAGTCCGGAAGGTATAGAATACAGCGTTTTATGGTTACCCGATAACCTGCGCATGTTGCCCGAAACGCTCGAAAAACTGCTTTCACTGCTCAATGACGGCGCTATTGTTGTGGGTAATGCTCCCAAAGGTCTTGCCACGCTTGTAGCCGGCGACAAGTCGCAACAACGCTTCGACAAGGCTGTGGCTTCCATCTGGGGAAATGCAAAACAGGAATCACACAGTGTTGGTAAAGGCGTATTACTGACTGGAATCGGCATAGACGAAGCGCTTCGCAATCTCCGGCTTTCCCCTGATGTAGTCGGTGGCAACGCCTTATGGTTACATCGCAGAACAGAAGGCGCAGACTGGTATTTTGTCAGCGCTCCTCAAGGCAGCGGTTTCAAGGGCGAACTCAGTTTTCGGTGCAAAGGAAATACCGAACTCTGGGACCCTGTAACGGGTGAGATTACGCCTCTGACAACCCGCATTGACGGAGAACGGAGTATCGTTTCACTTGATCTGCCGCAGGCAGGATCATGTTTCGTACTTTTCCGCCATAACGGTCAAACGGTTTCCGCTTCAGCAGCCAGAAAAATGGAAGAGTTTGCATCCAAACCCTTAACCGGCGTCTGGAAACTCGCTTTCCCTTCCGGCTGGGATGTGCCCGAATCTCTGGAAATTACCGAACTGAAAGCCTGGAAAGAACTCGACCTTTCTTCGGAAGGAAAGGCTTTTTCGGGTACGGCAACTTACACGACAACATTTCAACTTGATGAAGTGAAGCCGGAAGTGAATTTTACCCTCGACCTTGGCAGTGTCGAAATGATTGCAACCGTATCGCTGAATGGAAAACCTCTCCGCACGTTATGGACGCCTCCTTATAGTCTTGACCTCGGCGACGCCGTCAAAAAAGGCGAAAATCATTTGACGATAGAAGTAACAGGCACCTGGTTTAACCGCCTTGTGTATGATGCCGGTCAGCCGGAAGAAAAACGCAAAACGTGGACTATCAACGCTCCTTCGAAAGATGCGCCCTTGAGGGAAAGCGGACTGCTGGGACCGGTAAGGCTTATCTCGAAAAAGTAAGTTTCGTATTAATTAAATAATTATTAAATCGAATGATAAAATTCTTCATAAATCTATTTATTGTTTCTGTCTTCGTTTTCGCGGCACAGGCACAAACAGATAAAATCACGTATCGGGACATTTTTCCCGATACGTGGGTTGCTACCGACGCACTTGGTCGCGCCATGCCGGGCATGTCCGAAACAGGACTTTTAAAAAACGATCAGCGACGGGTGGTTGGAATATTTTATATTACCTGGCACAGCGACAATATGGCAAATATTTCCCGTGTTGGCGATATAACAAAACTGCTGGCGAAGGACCCGGACGCAAGATTGGACACCAATCATCCCGCATGGGGTGGAACAGGATACGAACCCTGGCATTGGGGCGAACCGGAAGAAGGTTATTTCCTCAGCAGGGATGAATATATCATTCGCAGAGATATTTCCATGCTTTCCGATGCCGGAGTGGACGTTCTGGTTATGGACGTAACAAACGCTATACAGTATTGGTCGGAATGGGAAACACTGTTTGCCGTCATGCAAGAAATGGCGGCTGAAGGCAATAAAGTCCCTAAATTCTGTTTCTGGGCTTTCAATATGGGCGTTTTTAGCGTAGTTCAGAATTTATATGAAAAAATATATAAACAGGACAAATACCGCAACTTGTGGTTCTATTGGGACGATAAACCGTTACTGCTTTGCCGGTTTTTCTATCCGCAACCGGAAAAGGATACCCCGAATTACGCTCCGAGCGCTAACCCGAACTACGACCCTGATGCAGCGCTTAATCCCCGCAATCCTCATTATGGAAACCCCGATTATACTTCGGAAATCTACACCGGCTACACCGCTGAAGTCCGTGAATTTTTCACCATGCGCTCCATGTGGGACGGCTACCTGTGCGGTAGTCCGCGTTGTGTGGGAACAGAAGATTACTGGACTTTTGTTTACCATTTTCAAGACAAAGCCGTATCCGGATTAACTCCCGACGAACTGGTTTCCAGACACAAGGGGGTGAAGGAGCAAATGGCGGTTTCTCCTGCGCAGCATCCGGCTTCCGGCGTGGGCAAGTCTTGGTCCCGCAACGCCGGTGAACCCGAACTGAACCAATACGACATGCCGGTCGAGGCTTATGTTCCCTGGATGGGAGATACGGTGAAATACCCGGAAAAGTATGGCATCTATTTTCAGGAACGATGGGATGAAGCGCTTGTGGCTAACCCGCAGTTCGTTTTTCTCTGCGACTGGAACGAATGGACGCATGGCAAATGGACTACCGACAAGGTATTTTTAGGCAGGAACAGTAATTTTTTCTTTTGGGACCAGTATAATGCCGAATTTAACCGGACACTGCAACCCATGAAAGGTGGTTATTCCGACAATTACTATATGCAGATGGCTCAAAACATCCGTCGATACAAAGGGGTAAGTCCCGTTCCGGATTTTCACGGATTCGAAAAGGTGGTTATCAACGGTGATTTCAATGATTGGCAACCGGTAGCCGATGTTTTCCGCGATACCAAGGGCGACATTGTCCACCGCGACTACGACGGTTATGCCGGATTACGCTATACCAACACTTCCGGACGTAACGATATTCTTACCGTCAAAACAACTGTTGACGAGCATAACCTCTATTTTTACGCAGCAACCGATACGCCTCTCACTCCTTCGACCGGCAAAAACTGGATGCTACTGCTCATAGACGCCGACAACAACCACGAAACAGGCTGGAACGGTTACGATTTCATCGTCAATAAACAAGTGGATACAGACCGGATGACGACTGTGATGAAATACACTGGAAACACGAAATCTCCCTGGAAGAAAGTCGCACAGGCACCATTCCGGTATGTCGGCAATCAACTCGAACTGGCCATTCTGAGGAAAACGCTCGGACTGACTGAAAATCAGTTTACTTTCGACTTCAAATGGAGCGATAACCCGAAAGACCTCGACGACATCATTTCCCTCTGCACAAGCGGTGATACTGCTCCCAACCGGAGATTTAACTACAGGTTTATCTGGAAAAACAATCAAAATCACTAAGTAAAAATTAACAAAACCAAAATTTTAAAAAAAAAATCTTATGAAACATTTATTTTATTTCGTTATAGCCGGTACGGTTTTCTTTTCATGCGATACAAAAGAAAAATCATTGAAAATGATTGACGCCGTTGATTTTTCCCACGTTCGGATTACGGACGGTTTCTGGTCGCCGCGGCTCAAAAAGCATGCCTCTACTACGCTG